>CAZHBL010000082.1:0-13905 GCA_964530105.1 uncultured Pirellulales bacterium
TTATAACATATTTTTGATTTGGAGCATTAATTTCAAGAACTTTGCTTGAAATTACCAACAAAAGACCATACAATACCCGCACAATAAGGTTGAGTGCGGGACAGAATAATCTGTTTTGTATGTAATAACAAAATGCATATGAGATATATGAATATTTATATTGAGCACGTTTGGGCGGTTTTATTCATCTGCTCACGTGAGTGAGCACTCATATCCAGAATAAGAAATTATTACCATGTCAGGAAAGCAGGGCATTAAAATAGCTATTGGTGGTAAAGGTGGCGTTGGAAAAACCACAGTTTGTGCCATCCTGGCACAGCTTTATGCCGAAAGCGGATTCGACGTGCTGGCAATTGACGCCGATCCGGATACAAATCTTGCTTCGGCCCTCGGTGTAGCCTCCGATCAAAGCCCTGAGCCTCTTATTAAAATGAAAGATTTAATCGCCGAGCGGACGGGCACCGGAAAAGACGCTGTAGGGGCATATTTTAGGCTGAATCCCAAAGTAAGCGATCTGCCTGAAAAATACTGGCATGAATCCAACGGCTTGAAGCTGCTGGTTTTAGGCGCCATAACACAAGCCGGCTCGGGTTGTGCATGCCCGGAAGGGGCGTTCTTAAAGGCGCTATTAAGACATACGATATTGCAGCGTCAGGAGTTGGTCATTGTCGATTTGGCCGCTGGGGTCGAGTTTATGGGCAGGGCGAGTGTACAGGGTATCGATGCTCTGATATTGGTTGTCGAGCCGGGCGGCAGAAGCATTGAAACCGCAAACAATATGGCGAAAATGGGCAGGGAATTAGGCATCGAATGCGTTGCTGCGATTGCGAATAAAATAACCGAGACTTCTCAAACAGATGCAATAACAAAGCAGTTGAAAAACGTTGATCTGCTGGGAAATCTTCGATATAGCCGTGCTCTGCAGCAGGCAGACCTTGGACGTACACCTGTGCTCGGGGCCGATGTGGAAATTACAAACGAGTTGAAACAAGTCAAGAATCAATTGACACAACTTGTTTCATAGGTTAGAAAGTGATGATTAATAACGAGATGGAGTTCCTCAATTGAGGACCGTATAAAAAGACTTGAAACGAGGAGTTTTATGGATCCGAAAGAACGCAGTACTGACAAAGCAGCACAGGAAATGATAGCTCATATGGCGAAAGCCGGCCAGCAAAATGTCTGGGACAGACTTGAAGCACAAATGCCGCAGTGCGGTTTTGGCAAGCAGGGTATATGCTGTCGGATTTGTACTATGGGGCCCTGCCGAATCACTAAGAAATCGCCCTTGGGTGTGTGCGGCGCCGATGTGGATACAATCGTGGCACGGAACTTCCTGCGATCCGTCGCTGCCGGCGTTAGCGCTCACAGTGATCACGGCCGAACCGTTGCTGAGGTATTCCTATCAACCGCAAAAGGCGAGGCCGGGGATTATCGGTTAAAGGATACCACAAAGCTGTACAAGCTCGCTGAGGAATTGGGCGTAGAGACCAAAAACCGCTCGGTTAAAGAGATTGCAGTAGACGTTGGTTATATCGCCCTATGTGAGTTCGGGAAGCCGGAAGGTACACAGTTTATGGCTAAGCGGGCTCCGAAGCACCGTCAGGAAATCTGGGACAAATTAGGGATAACACCCCGGGCAGTAGATCGGGAAGTCACCGAGTCACTGCACAGAACACATATGGGTGTGGACCAGGATTACAAGAATATACTAATGCATGCCAGCCGGGTGGCTCTGGCCGATGGCTGGGGCGGGTCGATGCTCGCTACCGAATTGCAGGATGTTCTTTTCGGCACGCCTTATCCGGGGCGCGGCGAAGTTAATATGGGCGTTCTCAAAAAAGACGAGGTAAACATTATCGTTCACGGACATGAGCCCATACTATCTGAGATGATAGCGGCGGCATCCCAGGACCCGGAGTTGATAGAAGAGGCGAAAAAAACAGGAGCTAAGGGAATAAACGTTGCCGGAACCTGTTGTACAGCTAACGAACTGTTGATGCGACACGGCATACCAATAGCCGGTAATTTCTTGAACCAGGAATTAGTAATTGCCACCGGTGCGATAGAATTGATGGCTGTTGACGTCCAATGTGTGATGCAGGGACTGACGAATGTGGCGAATTGTTACCACACAAAGTTGATTACCACTGCTGATAAGGCCAAAATGCCAGGCGTGGAGCACGTTTCGATGGACGAGAAGAACGCGCTCAATACCGCCAAGGAGATCATCAAGATGGCCATCGGTAACTACAAGAATCGTGGGGAAGTTTACATTCCCAAAGATAAAAAATCAGCAGTCGGTGGTTTCAGCTTCGAATCCATCAACTATATGCTGGGGGGACGTTTTCGTGCCAGTTTTCGTCCGCTAAACGACAACATTATCAACGGCAGGATCCGCGGGATAGTCGGCGTGGTTGGCTGTACAAATCCGAAAATGCCGCAGGACTGGACGCACACAACACTTACTCGCGAGTTGATTAAGAGAAATATCCTGGTGCTTACTACCGGCTGCGCAACAATCGCATGTGCAAAACAAGGTTTTACAAATCCCAAAGAAGCTCTGGAATTTACTGGTCCAGGTTTGAGGGAAGTTTGTGAAACCGTCGGTATTGCACCTGTGCTGGCATGTGGCAGTTGCGTCGACAACACGCGATTGTTAGTATCTTGCAGCGAGTTAGTCCGCGAAGGCGGCCTGGGGGAGGATCTTTCAGAACTGCCAATAGCAGGGGCATGTCTGGAGTCAGTCAGTGAAAAAGCTTTGGCTATAGGCCAGTATTTCGTAGCAAGCGGCGCTCTCGTTGTTTTCGCTAAAGAGGTAATGCCGATATTGGGCAGTGAAAACGTATGTGATTATCTGTTCAATGGGATTGAAAACGACCTCGGCGGCCGCTGGGCGATTGAGTCAGATCCCATTAAGGCCGCAGAGTTGATATCGGAACACATCGAAAATAAGCGCGATGCTCTGGGAATCAACAAAGAGTCCGAACGTAAGCTTTATGATATGGAAGATCGACGTGCATTAAGCGTTGAGTAATTACGTGTATGAGTCAATAAGTTAAACGATGAATAAATCTACGTATAAACGCAATATGAAAGGTTAGTAAATGTCGAAAATCATTGCGTCAGCAGCCATACGCGGCGCTCATAAAATAGCCAAACAGGCCGAAGAAATCTTAGATCGTGCTATCAAGCAAAAGGGTGAAGATTGCCATGTCGAGTTTCCCAATACCGGTTATTACATACCGATCATTTATTCCATGACTGGAAGAACGGTAGAGAAACTTTCTGATTTTAAGGAAGTGATGATTGAGGTAAAGGACTTGCTGCCTCCGCCGGTCGATGATAATTTATGGGTGCCTTATCTTGGCCAGGCTCTGGATGCAGGTATGGCAACGCTTTTTTCCGAAGAGATCATCGAGTCCTGCAAGTATCTGATCGGTCCGAATCCGGTCAATGACATCTGGCTGGGAGCAGCCGACGATGTAATTCTGCGAGAGCGCGGCATCCAGTTTGTGGACGGCTCAGCGCCTGGTTTCGCGGCTGTAGTCGGTGCCGCGCCTGATGTCGAGACGGCAGTCGCCATAGCCCGCAAACTGCAAGAGCGATGTCTGTATGTTTTCATGTCCGCACACAATAACGGCACAACTTTTGCAGAGCAGCTCGTTGAAGGCGGCGTTCAGTTAGGCTGGGAGACGCGGTTGGTGCCTTTCGGTCGGGAAATTACATCGGCAATATATTCGCTTGGTTTCGCCAGCCGGGCGGCACTTAGCTTCGGCGGCGTACAACCAGGTGATTTCAGGCGAAACTTGTTATATAATAAGAACAGAATCTTCGCCTTCGTTATGCCGCTGGGTAAGGTTACGGACGAATGGTATGCCACTGCCGCCGGGGCGATTAACTATGGCTTCCCGGTCATAGCCGATTCGGACATACCGGAAATTCTCCCGACCGGCGTATGCACTTATGAGCACGTTGTATCGAACATACCCTATGACCAGATCGTGGAAAAGGCTATCGAAGTCCGCGGACTGAAGATAAAGATCACAGAAATACCCGTCCCGGTCTCTGTCAGCCCTGCATTCGAGGGAGAACGCATCCGCAAGGAAGATATGCAATGCGAATTCGGGGGACAAAGGACGCCGGCTTTCGAATGGATTCGAATGAGGGACATCAGTGAGATCGAAGACGCCAAAGTCGAAGTGGAGGGGCCGGATATCGATTCGGTCGAGGTCGGTGGAAAGCTGCCGTTAGGGATTATAGTCGAAGTGGCGGGAAGGAAAATGCAAGCTGATTTCGAACCCGTGCTGGAGCGCCAGGTACATACGTTCCTGAACGAGGCACAGGGTATATGGCATATGGGACAGCGGGACATCAACTGGGTCCGAATCAGTAAGGATGCCGCGAAAGCCGGATTCAAGCTCGAACATATCGGCAAACTCCTGCACGCAAAATATCACGATGAATATTCGAGCATTGTTGACAAAGTACAAGTCAAGATATTCACAGATGAAAAAAAGGTTCTCAAACTTCGCGGGCAGGCCCAGGCGGTTTACGCCGAGCGTGATGCTCGATTGGAAGGAATGCAGGATCAGGACGTGGAGATATTTTATTCCTGCACGCTTTGTCAAAGCTTTGCACCGAATCATGTCTGTGTCGTTTCTCCGGAACGTCCAGGTTTGTGCGGAGCGTATAGCTGGCTGGATTGCCGGGCCGCTTACGAAATTACTCCTTCCGGTCCGAACCAGCCTATCTCTAAAGGTAATTGCATCGAGCCGACAATCGGCCAATGGGACAGAATAAACGCATTTGTTCTTAAAGAAAGCGGCAGTAATATCGAACGAATGAGCCAGTACAGCATGATCATTGACCCGATGACGTCCTGCGGCTGTTTCGAATGTATCGCTGCGGTGCTGCCGTCGACCGGAGGAATCATGATTGTCAACAGGGAATTTACGGAGATGACCCCCTGCGGGATGAAATTCTCTACGCTTGCCGGCACGGTAGGAGGCGGGCAGCAGACTCCGGGATTCATCGGGCACTCGAAGCATTACATCGGCTCGAAGAAATTCATAGACGCGGAAGGCGGTATCCGGCGCATTGTCTGGATGCCGACGATGCTGAAAGAAGAAGTCATGGATGTTTTTACTAAAAGAGCGGATGAGCTTGGACTCGGTGGTCAGGATTTTCTTGCCAAGATTGCTGATGAGACCACGGCAAAGACCGAGGAAGAAGTTCTGGAGTTTATTACCAAAAATAACCATCCTGTGATGGCTTTGGAGCCAATGTTCTAACAAAGCACAAAGCGAGAAAAGCGAAATACAGGAATTAAGGAAAGGACTAATATTATGGCATTGACGGGATTGGAAATATTTAAACTTTTGCCGAAAACCAACTGCAAAAAATGCGGCAAGCCAACGTGTCTTGCTTTCGCTATGGCTCTTGCACAAAAACGCGCCAAGCTTGATGAATGTCCCGATGTTTCGGATGAGGCTAAAGAGAAGCTCGCGGCCGCAGCGGCGCCGCCGATGCTGAAAGTTGTGTTCGGCAAAGGTGACAATCAAGTTACGATCGGACAGGAAACCGTATGCTTTCGGCATGAAGAGAAGTTTCATAATCCGACGGTTATAGGTGTTACTGTTTCGGATAAGCTCAGCGGTTCGGATTTAAAGAAACGTATAGACTCCATAAATGCTCTGCAGTTTGAACGAATAGGCATTAAAATCGGGGTTCAGGCTATAGCCGTCGTCAATGACAGCGGCTCGTCCGAAACTTTTGTTAAAACTGTCAAGACAGTCAAAGAATCCTGCGACCATGCCATGATTCTTGTAACAAATTCACCCGAAGCGATGGCAGCGGCGGCGGAGCGGATTAAAGACGATGTCCCCTTGCTCGCACAGGCCACACCCCAAACAGCGGAAAAGATGGCGAAAATTGCAAAAGAAAACAAATGTCCTATTGTATCTACAGCCGACTCGCTTGAAGCCCTTTCCGATCTGACCGAAAAAATCAAAGGCGAAGGCGTGGAGGATATTGTACTTTGCGCGCCCGCGGGAGCGGGAGGTGAAATCAAAAACCTGCTGCAAGAACTCTCGGAGATGCGAGTCCTGGCGCTGAAAAAAGTCTTCAGGCCGTTAGGATATCCGACTATATCCTTCGTAACCGGTGAGAACGCCGACGCTCAGATGGCTTCGGCCATCAGCCTTATCTGTAAGTATTCCGGCGTTGTTGTAATTGATTCTGTCGAGCCTTATGCGATTTTACCCATGCTTACCGCGGTGATGAATATTTACACCGATCCGCAAAAACCCGTCCAGGTCGAATCTAAAGTGTATCCCATCGGTGAGCCTGACGAGAATTCGCCGGTTATGTTCACGACAAACTTCTCTCTGACGTACTACACCGTCGAGTCAGACGTCGAAGCCAGCAGGATACCGAGCTATATACTTGTGGTCGATACCGAAGGCACAAGTGTGCTCACGGCGTATTCGGGCGACAAGTTAAATGAAAAAACTGTAGCCGACGCCATGGCCAAATATGGAGTCGAAAAGCTGGTTAAACACCGCAAACTGATAATACCAGGTTATGTGGCGGTAATGAGCGGCAAACTCGAAGAGGCTACAAACTGGGAGGTGTTGGTAGGACCCAGAGAGTGTTCGATGCTGCCTAAATATCTGCAGGAAGTCTGGAATTAAATTGTTGGGTGAATTGCGTATTGCACAAAAGAATTCGTGCACTCGGAAAAATATACGCAACTGAAAGATGGAAAAGAGCAACAAAAAAAAATGCACTGTTCGTTTCGAGCCAAGCGGTCTTAAGACGGAAGTGCCGGCAGGAACGATTCTGCTCGAAGCCGCCCACAAGGCGGGTATTTACTTAAGCAGCATCTGTGGTGGAGATGGGTATTGCGGAAAATGCAAAGTTATAGTGGACCGGAGCGAGCAGGTTCAAAACAGGCCGACTGCGTTACTGACTCCCGATGAGGTGAGGGAAAATGTTGTTTTAGCATGTCAAAGCAAAGTGCTTTCCGATGTGACTGTAACTGTTCCAAAGTCTCATACCCTCGAAACAACTCAAATCCTTATGGACACAAATGCCCATAGATTCAGCCAGCTCGCCGGAGATATGAGAGCGGGAGTGTTTGAGTTTGATCCCCTTGTCAAAAAGATTTATGTTGAGATGTCGCCACCTACCGTTCACGACCATATAGCTGATCACGAACGTCTTTACCTGGCGATACGCCGGAAGATTGATGCGCCAATAATGCAGACCGGTTTCCGTATCCTTCAAAAACTTCCTGCGTTATTGGTCCGCTCCGGCTATAAGGTAACCGTAACAATAGGTCGCCGGGGCCAGACGACAGAGGTTATCGAAGTTGAAGCCGGCAATCACTCTCAAAGAAACTTCGCTGTGGCCGTCGATCTGGGCACTACCACTGTTGTAGCGCATCTGATAGATTTGACTAATGCCACGACGGTTGATACTGAAGCCACATATAACAGCCAGATAAACTTCGGTGAGGATTATATCCGTCGAATCATCTATGCAGAAGAAAATGATGCTTTTGACGAGATGCAGAACAGGATTGTTCACGATGTGAACAATCTGATTGTTACCCTCGCAGAAAGAAAAAGAATCGATTTGCAGGAGATCACTACGGTCATCTGTGCCGGCAATACCGCAATGGTGCATTTTCTGCTGAACCTGGACCCAACGCGAATTCGCAGGGAGCCATACGTGGCCTCGGCAAGCTTTATACCTCCTATACGTGCGGCGGAAACAGGCATCCAGGTCAATAAGCGGGGTTTACTATATTGCCTTCCCAGCGTTGCGGCGTATGTTGGCAGCGACATCGTGGCAGGTGTCCTGTCCACGCGATTTTTTACCAAGAAAGGTGTTTGCCTTTTTGCCGACATAGGAACGAACGGTGAGGTCGTGCTCGGCAATCGAGAATGGCTGGTGTGCGCATCAAGCTCTGCCGGCCCTGCATTCGAAGGCAGCGGAGTCAAGCACGGCATGAGAGCCGGAGCCGGAGCTATTGAACGATTAAGTATTCTTGATGATGGTTCTATCGAATATAAGACTATCGGAGGTAATACGCCGGTTGGTATTTGTGGCTCCGGTCTTTTGGATACGCTTGCTGAGCTATTTGTAAGTGGTATAATAGACAGAACTGGTCGGTTTACAATTGATCCTTCGGTCGATCCAAGATTGTCCGAGGGTGATGAGGGATTGCAGTTTCAGTTAGTCCCGGCTGTTGACGATCATCACGAGATAGTGGCTACACAAGCGGATATTGATAATCTGGTTCGTTCCAAAGCGGGAGTTTTTGCCGCAATTCGGGTTCTGATGGAGTCTACACAGATAAAAGCCGAAGACTTGGAGGATGTTTATTTAGCGGGCGGATTCGGTAACTTCCTGAATGTTCGCCAGGCTGTCACAATTGGAATGCTGCCGGATGTGCCTTTGGAGAAAATTCACTTTATGGGCAACACCTCCATCGCGGGAGCAAAGGCGGTCTTGCTGAGCCAGCAGGCCCTGGAGGCGGCCGAGCAAATTGCCGGCAGTATGACATATTTTGATTTAATGAGCCATCCAGGATATATGGATGAGTTTATCAGGGCAAGTTTCCTGCCTCATACGGACCTGTCGCTGTTTCCATCGGTTATTGAAAGGCAGAAGAATCGTGCATTCGAATGTTCTTAAGGCTTTGAGCTAAAAATAGATTTAACGAGAATATATATATATGACAACGACTATTGCTGTAAGTGGAAAAGGCGGGTCGGGCAAGACAACCTTGGCCGCGATGATTATCAGGCGCTTGCTTGAGCAGGACAATGGCGGGGCTGTACTGGCGGTCGATGCCGACCCCAATTCCTGTCTGGGTCTGACGTTGGGCGTTGAGCCTGTTGCTACTGTTGCAGATATTCGCGAGAACGTCCGCTCTAAAGCGCCAAGCAACGCCGGTATGGATCGGGTACGAACAGTTGAATATGGCATCCAGCAGACGATTACTGAGTCCGAGGGATTCGATTTACTCACAATGGGTCGGCCGGAAGGACCCGATTGCTATTGTGCCGTCAATAATATGCTGCGAAAGTTCCTGGACAATTTAAGTTCCGAATATCGATATGTGATTGTCGATAACGAAGCAGGAATGGAGCACCTGTCACGCAGAACTACGAACAATGTCGATTTGCTCTGCATCGTAGCGGAACCTACTCCCATCGGCTCGGTTACTGTCAGGAGAATATCTGATCTTGCCAGGCAACTGCCGATTGGTGTAAAGCGAATCGGTGTTATTTGGAACAAGGTCACGGATTACCCCGACCAAATTCAAAAATTAGAACTAAATGCAGAGAACGATTCTCTGAATGAGGTTGAAACCTTTGGTTATATTCCCAGTGACACAGTTGTTTTTGACAACTCGGTACGTGGTAAAACAGTATTTGAACTTGCAAAAGATAATCCAGCCTATTCGGCAATAGATAATATAATAGAAGGTCTTTTAACTCTAACATCGAGTTCTTGATTTCATGAAATATGAGCAACAAACTTTTGGGAGAACTTTATGTCAATACCAGAAATTGCAGATAATTTTACCGGATCGGTAAACCGAATAACACTCGGTGCGACCAAAGAAAACGGGGGCAGCAGAACCTCGACCATAACAGTCGGAGGTGCCCGTAACGTTGTCTACGGCGGTGGAGCGGACCAGGCCAGTGAAAAACCGGTGATCGCTATAGACGTTCTTGATAGCGAACCAAGCGATTGGCCGGAAGCTCTGGTTGAGCCTTATAAAGATGTGCTGGATAATCCCGGCGAATGGGCCAAGAAGTGCGTTGAAGAATTTGGAGCGGATTTGATCTGTTTGAAATTCGAAGGCATCCATCCTGATAAGGGAGATAAAGATGCTGCTCACGCAATCAAGGTTACTGAAGAGGTCCTGAAAGCAGTTGGCGTACCTCTTATACTCTGGAGTTGTGGAAACGACGAAAAAGACAACCAGGTCATGCCCAAAGTCAGTGGTGCTGCAAAAGGAGAAAACTGCCTGATAGGAACGATCAGTGAAGACAACTATAAGTCCTTAACCGCTATCGCCCTGGCGGACAATCACTATCTTATCTCGGAAGCACCCATTGATATCAACATAGCCAAACAGGTTAATATCCTGGCTTCTGATATGGGCTTCCCGCTGGAACGAATAGTCACATTCCAGTCGACCGGTGCTCTGGGGTACGGAATAGAGTATGCTTATTCGATACAGGAGCGGCAGCGTATGGCTGCTCTTACAGGTGACAAGATGATGGCAATGCCTGCTATTTGTGATGTGGGATATGAATCGTGGCGTGCCAAAGAAGCAAAACTCAAAGATGCACCCGGCTGGGGCGATGCTGCCGACCGAGGCCCGATGTGGGAAGCCGCCACTGCAATTTGTCTGTTGCAGGCCGGTGTCGATATAATTCGCATGCGCCACCCCAGAGCTGTGAAAACCGTAAAAAACTTTATCAACCAAGTCTGGTCCTAAAATAATTAATTCAAAGGAGGTTTCTATAATGATCCTGATCGGAGAACGAATCAACGGAATGTTTCTTAATGTTAAGGATGCAATTGCTAAGAAAGATAAGAAAGTCATTCAGGAACTGGCAAGAAAGCAAACAGAGGCAGGAGCTTCTTACCTGGATGTTAACGTAGGAACCGCCGCTGCGGACCAGGAAGCTGCAATGCAATGGCTGGTAGAGACTATTCAGGAAACATGCTCGACACCGCTGAGTCTGGATTCGCAGAAACCAAAGGTGATTGCAGCAGGCTTAAAATCGATTAACGCTGAGAACGGCGTCATCCTGAACTCCACTCCTTTGAACAAAAAAAGCGACGAAGAAGTATTGGACAAATATATAGAAATGGCGGACGGGGCCGGGCCGAAGTCATGCATTATCGCGCTGACGATGGACAAAAACGGCGTCCCTCAGGACGTCGATACCCGCGTAGCCATCGCAGCGGAAATCGTCTCGAAGGCCATGGAAAAAGGATTTGGCACTCAGCGGTTGCTAATCGATCCGATTATTCTGCCGGTCAAAGTACCCGATGCCCAGGTTCAGCCCGGCAACATTTTAGCTGCGATGGAACAGATACGTCTTCTTGCCGAGCCGGCACCGATTATGACTATAGGTCTATCGAACCTTTCCCAGGGAACGACCGAAAGAAGCCTTATAAACCGCATATTCCTTGCTATGGGAATTTCCCGCGGCCTGGATTCTGCTATTGTCGATGTCCTCGATCGGGACCTGATGAATGTCGTAGCCACCGCTGAAATGCTGATGAATAAACAAATATATTCTGACAGCTTCCTCAAAGTGTATTCGGGAATAAACTAAATTTTTAGAGGAGCAATCGCAGGTTTGGATCACAAGTTTTGAACCGGAAGCGATAATAGAATGTGAGCTTCATTTTTTCGTTTCTGCTCACCCTTTGATATACTACTCAGGCATGAAGTCAGGTTAAATGAGCACAGGATAATTTCTTTACTCCGAAGAGGAGAATAAGATGGCATCCGAGAATAGTATAAGGATATTATCATAGTCTCAGTTAAAAAGTTCTGGCTGGATTCACTATCTTAGTCCTGACTAAATCCTTAGTAGTCTGCTCCCGTAGTATGTAGTCGATGCTCGAAGGCGAAACGGAATTACGTAAAGTTGCAGATCAGGTCGTAGCGAGCCGGAGGTGAGGAGAAACGAGATATAAGCTTTGGACCTGCTGCCGGAGATTTTATGTAATTACCTATGGATGGATTTACGGGACACACTCACAGAGCCACGATGTTTTGCCGATCGAAGCAATGAGATTCTTATTTGAGGAGACTTAGCGTGGAACCAGTAACTCAAAATGCGAAACTTGTTAAACGAGCGTACTGGCTCATTAAACTCAGATGGATTGCCATTGTCTGTGTTGGCATAGGCACCTATTTTTCAAGTAACATTTTGGCTATAGAACTCCAGGACTTGGCCCTATACAGTATTGCAGTTTTGCTGGCTCTTTACAACATGACGGTTTTATTGCTGTTAAATCACATAACAAAGGTCAATCGTGATATATCTGAATCAGCAGTGAAGAAAATAATCAATTTTCAAATTTGCGCTGATTTGGTCCTTTTGACGGTCATACTGCATTTTTCCGGGGGGATTGAAAATCCTTTTGTTTTTTACTTTATCTTTCATATGATTATCGCTAGCATCTTGCTTTCAGTGCGAGAAAGTTATTTGCAGGCCACATTTGCAGTGTTGCTTTTCGGTCTCTTGTTATTATCCGAATATTTTCAACTCATACCTCATCATTGCCTAAAGGGATTTGTAGAGCAATGCCTGAACAAAGATGGTGTTTATATTCTTGGGACTTTCTTTGTCTTTGCAACCTCCTTGTATTTGGTTGTCTATATGACGAGCTATATTGCGACACGGCTGAGGCAGACTGAGCAGGCTCTACTCGCTTCCCGTGATTACCTGGGCCGAATATTGAACGGTATGCACGAGGGATTGGTAGTGATTGACCGTGACTACACGATTAAAGATGTTAATGGCCGCTTTTTAGAACAGTGCGGCGTCGCTCGTGACGAAACGGTCGGCTCCAAATGTTACGAGATCAGCCACCACGCAGATAAACCTTGTTCCGGACCCGGAAAAATCTGTCCTGCAATTCAAGTGTTCGATACGGCCGAAACTGTACAGGTCGAACATACTCATTTCAACTCAGATGCCAATCCGTACTTTATTGAACTCAATGCCTTTCCTCTTTTTGCTACAGATGGAAATGTGGAGGCGGTTGTGGAATTATCTCATGATATCACGGAACGCAAGCGAAACGAGCAGGCCCTGAGAGAGGCTAACCTGTTGCTTGAAAGGAAGGATCGCATAAAAGATGAGTATGTTTCGCGTGTGACACATGATATCAAAGGGCATCTGGCATCGATACAGGGCTGCCTCGCCGTTGTCATGGACAAAGCAGTCGAGAGACTTGACAGCCACGATGCGGACTTTATCCACCGTGCTTATGCACGAGCTGTCAAACTCACTGACTTTGTGAAGAAACTATTGAGATTAACGCAAATGCGATTGAGCAATAAAATGGAGACGAAACCTTTTTCATTTAATGATGCTATGAGGAACGTTGTCAACACAGTGAAGGCCAAAGCAGAAGACAAATCCATAGCTTTGAGTTGCAATATCGCCCCGTCAGTGGGTAAAATTGTTGGTAATCAGTTTTCCATAGAAGAGATGTTCACAAATTTACTGCTCAACTCAGTCAAATATACCCCTGAAAATGGAACGGTTGAAATCAGTGCGGAGGACCGTGAGGGCTGTGTATTCGTACGAATTACCGACACAGGCATCGGCATACCAATAGAAGAGCAGGGCAAGGTATTTGATGAATTCTACAGAGCCGACAATGCAAGGAGAGTTGAACGGGACGGCACCGGTCTTGGGCTATCGATCGTCAAGCATATTATAGAAAGGCACGGTGGTGAAATAAGAATCCAAAGTGAAGAATGTCTTGGCACAACTCTTACGCTCAGATTGCCAAAAGGCCAGCATCCAATAAGTAGTTAAAGTAGCTTTTTAGTCGAAATCGGCCTGAAAACGCAAGGCTATCCCTACAATATGAGTGAGAATGGAACAGCATAGAATGTCTCCAGAGTTAGGACGAATATCGATACGGAGGGCTATCGTAGAAGATGCGCCTATTCTATCGGATATTGGGGAAATGACCTTTATATATACATATACCAGCATTGTTACTGTGTACATCTGCTCCAATATAATACGTTGCCATGGCGATCTCCTTTCACATTAGGGTTAAAACACTTCTGTAAAATTCATAAATATTTGTAAAATAACGTCTTATGGCGTT
>CAZHBL010000083.1:0-13894 GCA_964530105.1 uncultured Pirellulales bacterium
AGGCACGAAGAGAATATCCCCTTACCTAAGCCACTCATTACTGTGCCCATCACAAACACATACCGGCACTTACCCTTCTTATACCCCTTAGGCACCGGCGAGAAAAACTCGCTCTCAGTCGAAACGTCACTCACGGATGCCAACAAATCCTTTTCTTTAGTCATCTATTTTCCTTTTTTTATTTGCCATAAAGGTAATAATTAATTTTTTAAGCCACAGAGGACACAGCGATTACAGAGAAAGTTCAAATAAGCATGGTTATTTTAACATCTCATCGATAATTCGCTTTTGTTCCTCTCTTAGTTGGGTATACTGACCCAACGCTCCTTTGAATAATACGAGTCCGATTACCACAACGAACCCTGACTTTAATGCAGAGCTATATTCACCAACAAATAATTTATATACTCCATAACCTAACAAATAAATACCAATCAACACGGTAACAGAACATACCGACAACCAGATGTCCACCCACTTCTGTGTATTATAAAGAATAAAATCACCTTTCGTAAGAGTCTTGGTATAATCTGATTTATGATGTTCGTTAAGCTCGGTTTCATCAGTTTTAACTTCGTAGATTTCATATATACTTGGAAGATATATTTCCAACTCAGTAGCCCGCTGCTTTTCCCAAGCGGCAGAATATGCCATAAATGTTGCCCACGTGTCACCTTCGACGACGGATTTGGCTAAGAACTTTAATTTTCCCGAAGGTGGATAGCCTTTTTCAAACTTCTTCCAAGGAACAGCATTTTGGGCCAATCTATAAAGACGTAACTCACGGATTTCTTTTTCTCTTTCATTGCCTTGGAGTTCTAATAGCTTCCGATCAAAGGAACATTTGGCAAACTCTGCATACTCCCAGCTTGTTGGTGGTACTTCATCACTATCGATATTAAACAAGGAATCGCGAATTGCTTCATAAAGACATAAGCTAAGGTCGTGAGCATTGGTTAAGTCTATAAGTTCTTGAACCCTATTTTTCACAGGTTTAGCTAGGACTTCAGCGAACTCCTGGTAGGTAAGGTCAAAATTATATGCAATTGCAGCATTTCTCAGAAAATCATGCTCAAATTTACTATCTTCATTGAGGTCTTCTTTTTCATCAGATTTAAAGAAAACCTTCTTTCGCAGGTCTTTAAGAATAATATCCTTACGATGAAGAAGTTCTGCAAGCTGCCCTTCATTTAGACCATTTATCAAATCCTCAGGAATATTGGATTTTAGACCTGCATGCTCCGGCAGGTTAGCTATCAAAACATAAGATACGCTTTCCGGAACTTTTAAGACCAGATGCCACAATGCTACAATATCTTTACCTTTCAAATATTGACCAAAACCATCATAGCTCAGTTCATCACTTTTATAATGAGCAGCAAACTCACGACTATTCAGATAGTCACTGAGAATCTCGAATAAGTCTATCTCGGAAACTGTTCCAATCTTCAACTGGTGGTCGACGGCATATGAAATCAAGTTTACCATTTCTTCACCATATCCTCCCAAGCAGCGAACCTTGGCAAGACGGACTCCTTGAGGAAGTTTGAAGAATACTTCCGGATCATTCAGTTCTTTATGAAAGATACCTGAAATTAGCCCATTCTCTTCGAGCAGTGAATAGCGAACGAGGTCATCAGAATCTTCCTCAATACGCTTCCTTATGGCTTTCCCTTCGTCACTCTCTTCTCGCGAGAAGCAAAATTGCCTAGCTGCAAGATAGCGAATGTATGGATTCTCACTTTGCAATGCCTTAGTGAGAACCTTTTCATGCAAGTACTGAGGGAACTGTAACTTGGGTATTTCTGTTATTACCTGAATCTTTACCTCAAAGGATAAGCCTTCCCACGCAGCAATTAGTTTAGCAACTCCGCTGGGAGTAGGTCGTAGAAGTTCAGCAAGATATGCCGGTTGAGTATATGTGTTTAGTTGTTCTTTATTTTCTCTCATTGGTCTATCCCTTTGATTTAATTTCCTAACTCTTTACTAACTTATATCTTACTTTTATGTTAGTTTTAACTTGGTGGGGACAGCTCATTTTAAATCTCATTTTGATAAAATCATTTTTCCTAATTCCATAAAATCATCGTCTATTTTTTCAAAATTATTGAATCCATAGAATTTATAAATCTCTTTAAGAAACCTGTGAACGCATACGCAACATTCGTACTTTATATCGTCAACATTTTCTTTTATATCACCATAATAAGTAAAGCCATCCTCCGAGTTAGAAATAGTGAAGTTCAGAACCAAGTAATCAGGATGTACCGCCTTGTGAAGATCAGGCCATCCCCGTATGGGAATGAGTTCTGAAGCACTTGGCCCTTCCTTAGGTACGCCGTATTCTCCCTCAAAAACTTCTTTAAGTATCTTTATTTGTTCTGGCATATTCTGCGTAACACAAAATTCCAAGACATCTACTCTTTTTTTCATGCTTTCCAGATCGCTTTTATGTCCATTGAGGACATCTTTAGTATTTTGTCTTTTGTCATCTTCAAAAACTGTAAGAAGTCTCTGAGTTAACTTTATTTGGTCCTTCAGTGATTTTTTTTCCAATTGTTTCAGTCTATCAGAGCGTTCGCTATCGGTTGAACCTAACAAAATCCAAGTAATCCGTGATGTTAACTGATAGAAACATCTCAGTAGGGCTTTTGCTGGCAGGATGTGTTGCCTCGCCTCCCTCTTGTCCAAAAGCTTAAGTATACTCCAGAGGTAATTTTCTACTACTGACATCGACGCATTAACGATGCGTTCAAGTTCAATCTCCTGCCTATCCTTCTGAGAGGGCTTATTCAGAAGACCGTAGGTGTCGTCAAACCAGTTTTTTAGTATTCGTTCAATTTCCATCTCTAAGGCCTCATGTATTTTCTTATACCTCTTAACAAATTCGGCGTATTGCTCCGGCGTGTCGATGCCGTCGCAGGTGTGTTTTACTTTGCCGACCAGAATAAAGTAACCATTTTCGATGGCTCTTAACTGTTCGAGTTTCTCTGTTTTTTCCAGAGGCGTTTGCGGCAGAGCGGTTATTTCCAGCAGGAATTTTTTGCGATAGGCATAAATTCCGATATGCCGCAGGTATTGTTTTACGTCTCCGACACCGGATTTCTCCCTGTCGTATGGAATCGGCCAGCGCGAAAAGTAGATTGCTCTTTCGGGAATGTTCTGCGTTCTGCGTTCTGTGTTCTGCGTAACAACGACTTTTACGATGTTAGGATTCGCTACATCTACGGCATTCTCACAAGGTGCTGCTAAGGTTGACATCGGATAATCCGGATTCGCGGTGAGAAGTTTTGCGACCTCATCGATATATGCCGGATCGATTTCAGGCTCATCGCCCTGGAGGTTGACTATAATCTCAACATCCATACCGGCAACGGCCTCAGCGATGCGGTCGGTGCCGCTCTGGTGGTCGGGCGAGGTCAGGACGCACTCGGCACCGAAAGTCTTCGCGGCGGCAACTACTTTTTCGTCGTCGGCCGCGATGATTACCTTCTCAGGCAGCTTCGCCATGCAGGCCCGCTCATAAGTGTGCTGAATGAGGAATTTACCTGTATCTTTGGCGAGAACTTTACCGGGGAATCGGGTGGAGCTGTAACGGGCCGGTATAACTGCAACAACCTTCATTTTTGTTAAGCCTTTATTTTATAAACTCTCTTTGCCGGGCAAGTTACACATATTCAGGGATCTCAATTACCGCGATGCCGGTGCGGCCTCGAAATTCCAACTGGACACTTATCGTAACCGAACAATAAAAGTCTGTCAACCAATCCAATCGAAAATTTTTGTTTTTTGCAGAATATTCCTGTAACGAAGATATGATTGATGGTGTCAAGAGATATAATGAATTAGCCTTATTCTCAAAAAATCAAAGAAAGGGCAATTCCATGAATAATCTGAAAGACTTCGTTGCGGCCGCCATCATATTGATGGTCTGTTGTCAAATTGTTTTTCCAGCGGATACTTCTATATCTGTCGAACCTCGGGATAGTCTGGTTCTGGTCGATATGCGCTGCTTCATGGGAAAACGCGCCGGCTGCGGTTTCGTGATTGGCGACGGCACACTGGTCGTAACAGCCAATCACTTAGTTTTCGAAAATTCCAAACAAGGCCGGCATAAAATGAAAGGACTGGTTTTTATAGCCAGTCCTTACCTTGGAGATGCGTGCGAAGCTAAAATTGTCGCCGCTGATGAAGAGCTTGACCTTGCGATCCTCGAAACACCATGGAAGGGGCATCCTGCATTAAGATTGGTCGATGAATCCGGCCTTATGTCCGCTGAACGGCTCGTCGTGACAGGTATCCCGGAGACCGTCCGAAGCCTCGGCCCCAGTTCACATGAACCACTTATAGAAAGTCTTGACGGGCAGACTGAGGATCTGGCGGTTGATTTTGTTGCCGTGCGCGGGAAAATCCCGCGATTTATCTCCCTTTCTGGCGTTGGGCAACTCGGCGATGGGTGGAGCGGGTCACCGATGTTGCTGCCGAACTCAACCATTGCCGCAGGTTGTTTTACAACGCTGCAGACAGAGGGCGGCAAAAAGATAGGCGCCAGAGGCCCCGCCGTTACCCAAGTCAGACATCTGCTCAAACAAAGCGGTCGGGAAAAATCCCTCGTACCCCCCGATTCGCCCTTGTCCCGTCGGGAAGATGGAAGAGAAGCATTTATACTCCTCGCCCAAGCCTATCATCATATTACGAATAAACAGTACGGGTTGGCTTCCGATAGGATCGAGAAATTCCTTCGCTTAAGACCTGAATCTTCTTTCGGATATACGCAATCAGCAGGAATCGCTGAAAAACAAGGGAGATTTGATTTAGCCGAACAACACTACAAGAAGGCCCTTGAATTAAATCCTGTAGCAACGGAGTCGCAGTTCTATTACGCGCAGTTCCTCTCAGACCGTCAACCCGACAAGGCTCTTGAAATGCTCCAACAAATGTGGCAGCACGACCAATGGAAACCTGCTGTTGCGGTATCGATGTTCAATATTCTCGTTGAACGTGACCAATTTCAACGCGCCAGCGAAGTATTGAATGAAGCTATGAAGATCAATCCCAGAAATGCCTATCTATGGATGGGTTTGGGTGGTTGTCAATATAAGTCAGACAAACTCGACGAGGCCATTGCCAGCTATGCCAAGGGGGTAGAATTGCTGCCGGAAAGAGGCCCCTTCCGGGGCCAGCTTGCCCATTTGCTGGAACAAGTTGGCAGACTTGACGAGGCTGAAAAACATTTTCGTGAGCTTCTAAACATCGAGCCTAATAATCCGGTTGTACATCTCTGGTTGGCCAAGTTTTTGGCCAAGTATCGCCCGGAAGCCAAAGACGAAGCTTTGAAAGAGGCTCAAGCAGCTCTTGAGCTGCCACCCGGAAGAGGTCTGCCAAAACAGGAAATCGAAAAGATCATTCAAGAAATGCAATCCCAGACTGCCCCTGCTCCTTAGGATATGTCTTCTTGAACAACGCCGGACTACGCTATCTGACGGTACATTCATGACCTGAGACGGCACATATAATTTGCCAAAGGCATGAAGCGAACGACACTTTTGTAATCCGCTGGGCAGCCCATATATTTTATTGACGATACGGCGTTGAATCTTTAAGATAATCGTGAAAATGAAATTTCAGGAGCCATAATTATGAAAAAGGTTATAGCAGCAATCGTTATTGTCGCTCTGGTCGTTGTTTTCGCATCAGTCGGCTGCAAGCAGAAGAAGGCGGAAAGCACCAATACGTACCGTATTGCGGTGATTCCAAAGGGCACAACCCATATTTTCTGGAAGTCGATTCACGCCGGCGCAGTCAAGGCAGCAGAGGAATTGAAAGCAACCGGCGTAAACGTCGAAATCATCTGGAAAGGGCCGCTCAAAGAGGACGACAGGGAATCGCAAATCCGGGTTGTAGAGGATTTTGTAACGCGCGGCGTATCCGGAATCGTGCTGGCGCCGCTGGATGATGCGGCCCTGCGAATGCCGGTAAAAGACGCCGTCGATAATGGCATTCCCGTCGTGATTATCGACAGCGGACTCAAAAGCGACGATTACACCAGTTTTGTCGCTACGGACAACTACATCGGCGGCAGAAAAGGCGGCGAGCGCCTGGCAGAAATCCTGAACGGAAAAGGCAAGGTTATCATGCTTCGATACCAGGAAGGCTCGGCCAGCACGATGAACCGCGAGCAGGGTTTCCTGGACGTTTTGAAAGAGAAATATCCGGACATCGAGGTTGTCAGCGCAAACCAGTACGGCGGGGCAACCACCGAGAGCGCCTACCAGGCCAGCGAGAATCTGCTCGCACCGCTACGGACGGCCGACGGCGGGCTTACCATTGACGGCATCTTCTGCCCGAACGAGTCAACGGCCTTTGCCATGCTGCGGGCACTCGAAGAAAGCAATCTGGCGGGCAAAGTCACATACGTCGGCTTCGACAGCTCCGACAGGCTGGTCATGGGACTGCGGAACGGCAAAATTCAAGGGCTGGTGCTCCAGGACCCGATTAATATGGGCTACTTAGGCGTAAAAACACTTGTGGCACACTTGCAGGGGCAGAAGGTAGAAAAACGAATCGATACCGGTTCGGCGGTAGCTACTCCGGAAAACATGGACGATCCGAAGATGAAGAATCTGTTGGAGCCGGATTTCAAGAAATGGCTGAACGAATAGACTCACAGCAACCAGTGATTCGGCTCAAGATGCAGGGAGTATCCAAGCGCTTCGGGGCGACAGTTGCGCTGGAAGATGTCAGCATCGAGGTCGCCGCAGGCGAGGTGCTCGCGCTGGTGGGTGAGAATGGGGCGGGCAAAAGCACGCTGATGAAGGTCTGCTCGGGCGCGATCAGGCCCGATGCCGGCCAGATGTGGCTGGACGGCGAACCTTATCGGCCAAACCATCCCCTCGAAGCCCGCCGGGCCGGCGTGGCCATGATATATCAGGAACTTTCGCTGACGCCGCACATGAGCGTTCAGGAAAACATAATGCTCGGGATGGAACCGTCGAAGCTGGGCGTGATACTCTGGAAGCAGGTCCGGCAGCGAGCCATCGAAGCGATTAAGGAATTCGACAATCCGGAATTGACACCGGACGCCCGCGTCAGCAGGTTGTCGGTGGGTTCGCAGCAGTTGGTGGAGATTGCAAGGGCCCTGGCGATAGGCTGCAACGTTCTTGTACTGGACGAGCCGACCAGCAGCCTGACCCAGCAGGACGTCGAGCGGTTATTCGAGATAATAGGCAGACTGAAACAACAGGGCAAAGCCATCGTTTATATCTCGCATTTCATCGAAGAGGTCAAGCGCGTCGCCGACAGGGTAACGGTCCTGCGTGACGGTAGAGTGGTAGGGAGTAAAAACGTGGCGGCGATTTCGTCCGACGAGATTGTCTCGCTTATGGTAGGCAGGCAGGTCGAGGAACTTTACCCCCGCTCGGCTCGCCATGCTGGCGAAGTCGTGCTGGAGATAGAAGACCTTGCCGGCCAGGAAAATCCCAAATCCGCAAGCCTGACGTTACGCCGAGGTGAAGTTTTGGGCATCGCCGGGCTGGTGGGAGCAGGACGAACCGAACTGTTGCGGAGCATATTCGGCCTGGAACCGGTCAGGAAGGGCCGGATTAAAATCGGCATTTACACAGGCCCGGCCTCGCCGCACCGGCGCTGGATGCAGGGCGCAGGCTTTCTCAGCGAGGACCGCAAGGAAGAAGGCCTGGCTTTGTCTTTAAGCGTCGCCGACAACGTCACGCTGTCGAGGCTCAAGGGCTTCGGCCCGCTGGGCCTGGTCTTACCGGGCCGGCAGGATAAAGCTACCCGGCGATGGCTTCAGCAGCTCGATATCCGCTGCCGGGGACCGCAACAATCCGTCTCGTCACTGTCGGGCGGCAACCAGCAGAAAGTAGCAATGGCGAGATTGCTCCAGCACGATGTGGATGTGCTGCTGCTGGATGAGCCCACGCGGGGAATCGATGTAGCGGCCAAGGCGCTGGTTTACAAGCTCATCAACGCACTGGCGACCGGTGGCGAGGCCGTCCCGGCCTTGCGTCCCGCTGGCATCCTGCCAGCGGAAAGGAACAAGGGCAAGATGCCCTCGCCACATCGACAGCCCAAGGCGATACTGATTGTCAGCAGCTATCTGCCCGAGCTGATGGGCGTATGTGACCGAGTGGCGGTTATGTGCCGCGGAAGGCTCGGACCGACATACCGCATCGAAGAAGTAAACGAGCACGATCTTATGTTAGAAGCAACTGGTCAGGAAATTGGAAGTTAGAATTTAGTCCTAGGGACTCCTAACGGAGAACGGAGAATTTAGAATGAAGAAACAAGAAAGTGGAAGGCAGAATTCTCAGTTCTCAATTCCAAATTCTCAATTCTTCAGCAACTGGCGCCGCTGGCTTAATACGCTCAGCCCCGTCATAGCTTTGTTCGTGGTGTTCGAATTATTTGTGCTTATTGCGCCTTCCAGCTTTGCGACTGCGCGGAATATGGAAATGATCGCCCGTCAGACGGCAATCGTCGGCATAGCGGCTCTCGGAATGACGCTGGTGATAATCTCCGGCGGGATCGATCTGTCCGTAGGTTCGATTGTCGCTTTGAGCACGGTCGTAATCGCCTGGCTTCTCCAGAGCGCCGGAGCCGGCCCCTTGACGGCGGCCGCCGGGGGAGTAGCGGCGGCGGCGTTTTTCGGGCTTCTCAGCGGCGTTTTGATTACCCGGCTGCGAGTCGTACCTTTTATCGTCACATTGGGAATGATGCTCGTCGTTCGCGGAGCCGCCAAGGGCATCGGACGCGAGCAGAAAATCGATGTGGACCCGGCACAGCTCAGGTGGCTCGATGAGCTGCTGGCCTCGGTGCCGGCCGAGAGAAGCTGGATGCTCCTGCCGCCGGGCGTCTGGTTGATGATTTTTCTGGCGATAGGGATGGCCGCCCTGCTGCGATACACCCGCCTGGGCCGGCACACATTCGCGATCGGCTCGAACGAGCAGACGGCCCGGCTGTGCGGCGTGGCCGTCGAGCGGGTCAAAGTACTCGTCTATACTTTATGCGGAGCATTTGGCGGGCTGGCGGGGTTGATGCAGTTCTCCCGCCTGACGGTCGGCGATCCGACCGTGGCCGTCGGATTGGAACTTAACGTAATCGCCGCGGTAGTCATCGGCGGAGGAAGCCTGGCCGGCGGCGAAGGCTCGATACTCGGAACCCTCGTCGGCGCTTTGATTATGACCGTTATCGCCTCGGGCTGTACCCAGAGGGGCTACCCGAACTGGGTCCAGGAGATTATCACCGGCGCGATTATCGTCATCGCCGTGGCTCTCGACCGACTGAGACATCGTAGAACAGCATAAACTAACGATTCTCGCTTTTTGATACTCGACGAGTATTAAGAAAAATTTCATTTTTCCAACAACACTTCGTCGCCCTCGAGCATTATACTGATAGATGGGCAAACGACGAGACGGATCGGATAAAGACAAGTTGATGGAATAAGTGCGGATTTTATGGTAGAGGCAGACCATGCAGCCGGTGAACTGTTATCAGAATCAAACTTGATGGATGTTTTCTCGGCCGAGCTTTGGCGCCTCAAGCGAATTATCGCCGGCATGGGATTGATCGCTTCGGACGGCGAAGATGTCCTGCAGGACGTATCCATCCGGGCCTTGAAGCAGTGCAGCGCCGGTTCGCAAACCGCCCTTCTGAGCCAAGAAGACAGTGTTAAGTGGTTAATAAAGGTCACAGTCAACAGATGCCTGATGGAACACCGGCGCATGCGAACTTTCCGAAGGCATGCCCGCGAAATAATGAAACGAAGGCTTGAAATCAAAAAAGCATCAAAGCCGGCAGATGAAAAAGCAATTGTCGCCGAGGAACTCGAGATTGTGCGTGAGAGTTTGCAAAAACTGGATGATTCTATGTTGGCGCCGATTGTGTTGCGTTATTTCTGCGACCTTAATTCAAAAGATGTCGGCGAAATATTAGCTCTAAGCCCATCGGCAGTACGAAGCCGTCTGCGAGAAGCAAGGATGATTCTTGCTAAGGGATTATTAGAACGAGGTGTTGAACCGTAATGGAAAAGTCTTGCAAAGATATCAAACAAATGCTCGTCAATTATGCTGATGGTCAGTTATCGCAAAGCGATTCGAGCAAGGTAGCAGAGCATTTGGCAAAATGCGAAGAATGTCGAAAGGTACTGGATGCTCTGCAAAAATCACTTGAGCTTGCCGGCGTTATCTGGGCCGATGGCTTGGCTGAGACAGAGAACATTCGTATTCCAGCAGCTAAAACCAGAAAAATCCACTGGTCCCGATACGCCGTAATCGCTGCAAGCATTTTATTGGTGGCAACGGCCTCTGTTATGTGGCATACCTTCACAAGGCCAAAAGCCAGCGAACTTACGTTCGCAGAAATTGAACGTAAGATAAATGAATCAGGCAGTGCCGCTCAACTTTTAGCCGCGGCGGATTTACTGTCCTCGCAGCCGGGCGGTCAACAATACGCCATGCAGCGATACAACGATGTTATTGCCTCATTTCCCGAGACTAACCAGAGTGCAGAAGCAAGACGTCATCTGCAAAGCCTTTTAGAAAGGAGATAGAAGCCATGTTAACTTCAAGAAAAAGTCAATGGTTAGCTATTGTCGCAACGATTTGTATTTTCTCGACGGCCTACACAGAACAGAGCGCGCAAACAAAACGCGAGCTGCAATTTGAAGTTTCAACGAAACGCATTGGATTGCCCGTCCACCCATCTGGGGCGAACTATGTGGGCACTTTTCATATCATCAAGGATAGACAATTGCACACGTGGATCTTCGGTATATCGGATACGCCGCAATGGGAACAGATGTCTGAGGCACAGCGGCAATCCATCATCAAGGTACAGAATGAGTATAAAGTAACTGATAGGGGGCTCTGGCGTGTGGGTTCCCCGTTCTCTATCAAATCAGATTACACTCAGACCCCCGAAGGAACACTCTCGTATCGAGTCTACGGAGTCAGCGAAGAAGATACGCGGTTGATGGCCGAGGCCGTCATCGAGTGGCTCGATAACCAGGCTCTTGAGAAATTAGAGGACGTTCAAAAGAGGCTGGGAAAAAATCGAGCCATCACAACAAAAGCTCAGGAGGAAATACCCAAAGTGGAATTGGCATGCCAACGTCTGCAAACGCGAATGGATGAAGACGAAAAGCAATATAAGGAAGCTAATTATATAGGTTGGGAAATGTACGATCATGCCGAGAAAAGTATCGAAGAACTCGCCCACAATTTGAGAAATACCGATTTTGAGCTTGCCGGCCTTCAGGCCAGGATCGACTTGATCAGCAAGTACAAGTCCGACGGAAAAATCAGCGACCAGGCGACAATGATTAAACTAAACCAGATGCTCATCACCGATGAGATCGAACGAGCCGGCGTATTGGCACGAAGAAATGCCTACGAAGCAGCGTTAAAGCTGGCAAAGGAGTACCGCAACGCAGTATTAGCTTTCCGTTCGGCCTCCTCGGCTAAAGTCGGGTGGGAGAGGGATCTGAAAAGCGCAGAGCAGGAAGTACGAAAATGTGAGGAAATCCTGGTTAACCCGTCTCCTGAAATGCGCCCCGTGCAAGTCTATGAGAACAGGGTAACGATTTATCCGGTGCGTGCAGAGCAATCTTGACGAGGCAGTATTCAGCGGTTAAAGTGCAAGCATGATAGTCGGAGTAATGACAGCACATTTGTCTTTGCAGGGAGTAACCTCACTCAAGGGAAAAAGGAGTATCGTCAAGAGCGTTATCGGGCGGCTCAAGAGCCGATTCAATATCTCGATCTCGGAAGTGGACCACCAGGACAGCAAAAGCATCGCCGTACTCGGTATTGCTATCGTCAGCAATGAGGCCCGCTTTATCGACAAGCAGTTTGATTCGATTCTCAGTTTTATGCGGAATGACGGGCGTTTCTTTCTTGGGCAAGTCGAACGCGAAACCTTCTAACACAGATTTCACTGATTTTAAACGTAGATTTCACAGATTTATTCTAATCTGCGTCATCTGTCCTAATCTGTGTCATCTGTCCTAACCTGTGTCATCTGTGTTTATAGGATCCTGTCGACGACAAACCTCGCACCAAGAAATATATCCAATCCCATAGTCGCACAGAGCAAGGCGGTCTTCAGCAGATGCGCTGTGAATTTTGCACCACCATAAGGTGTCCTGTGGAGAGCCATCAGGAAGAAAATCGCAACCGTAATCGCGCCGAGTATGTACATTTTTGCCGTGTGGCGAGGGCATCTTGCCCTTGTCCCTGCCGCCGGCAGGATGCCGGCGGGACGCAAGGCCGGGACGGCCTCGCCACTTAGCCTGGCGTATCCCGATCCCAGTCCTGCAAAAGTCTGGAAGTATTTTGTCGCCAACAGCAATGTTACGATAGCAAGAACGCCCATAGCTATCGCCGTAAACAAAATCCACTTCCGGTCGGCATATCCGGCAGAAACGAGCCCCTGCATCCCGGCACCGATAAGGACCGAGCAGTACAGCACACTGACGGCAAGCCAGATAATCGGGCTGATATCGAAAAAAGAATCGCAGAAGGCCAATATCGTAGCTACGGTGAAAATCGCCACAATGCCGAACCGCCGAACAGCCAGACCCTTGAGAATTCTTCCCCTCTGCAAAATACCGCCCTTGCTCAGACCTCCCAACGGTACAAGCGCCGCAAGGCGTCCCACAGGGAGAGCCATGGAAAAACCCATAATCAGTGATGCGAGAGGAATATGATAAAAGCCGACTAAAGTCATATTGCGTTTAGCGGCAACGAGCGGAACCAGCAGGCCAGCCAGGTCGGCACCATGGAGTTTGAGCATGATTGGAATCGGGTATAAACCGAATCGGGCGGAGAGAAAGAAGAACAGCACGATAGCAAAAAAAGGTAGAAGCGATAACGGCACACGCAGCGGTTTCCATTTGCCTTCCGGGCCAAAGACCGCCGGACAGAACAGCCACGGTATAGAAGCGAATAAAAAGCCCGCAGTCGGGTGAAATTTTGCTAATCCAATCGCGAATGGCCCAAAACCGTAAATGGATCCGGCAAAAAACGACTCGGCAAACCCGGCAATCCAGCGGCGACTGAGCACATAAGCACCCAGTGACGCCAAACAGATATTTGCGACGAACAGGTCTTGCAAACGCAGTGAACCGAAGCCTTTGAAATACGGCCGATAAAGATAAACGGCAAAAGCCGCATATACCAACGCTGCCAAGGCGAACCTTGTGTACTTGTTATTCATTTCAGAATTACCCTGCCGGTTCCGGTGGTTATCCTGCCTATCCTGTAAACCTGCTCGCCGGATCGCGTCAGTTTCCGGGCGATTGAATCGGCGAAATCCTCAGCCACAATCAGCACAAATCCTATCCCCATATTAAAGACCCGGTACATTTCCTCTTCTTCGACGGGGCCGGTATTTTGCAGAAACGTAAAAATCTTATGCTTAGGCCAGCTCGATTTTTTTATGACCGCGTTGCAGTCTTTGGGCAGCACTCGCGGAACATTGCCAGGCAGACCACCGCCTGTAATGTGTGCCATCCCGTGGACGATTTGTTTGACTTTGTACTGCGAGAGCAATTTCACAATCGAACGAACGTATATCTGCGTCGGTTCCAGTAAAACATCGCCCAGCATAGCGCCGCCGAGTTCATCCAATACATCGGCCATACTCAGCTTCGCCTGCTTGAAACAGATATTCCGAGCGAGCGTATAACCATTACTATGCAATCCGCTGGAGGCAAGGCCGAGAATCACATCGCCATTTCTGATTGTTTGGCCCGTGATGATTCTCTTTCGCTCAACCACCCCGACAGCAAAGCCGGCCATATCGAAATCGTCAGGAGCATAAGTATCGGGCATCTCAGCGGTTTCTCCGCCGATCAGTGCACAGTCAGCTTGTC
>CAZHBL010000084.1:0-13885 GCA_964530105.1 uncultured Pirellulales bacterium
ATCATACCATGGCAAAATATGAATGTGTAGCATAATCTATGTACTGGTTAGTAAGTCAACGGATAGCTGTTGATATGCAGCGTGACGAATACAGCGTCGACGTGAAGAAGACAATAATTACGTTACATTGTAGCAGAAGCCATGAAAACAGAAAAGTTGGATAGAAATGAACTCTGTAATGATACTACAGTCTCGAAAAAAGTGCTGAATAATCGTTACTATGAAACGTTTGGTGAATTCAAGCGGGCGTGCCAAAGCTTTTTCCGAAAGAAGAAATATTTGCCGGAATTACAAAACCTGCTAATGGAAAACTTTCACATCCGGACAGTATAAAAAACAGGAAAACTCAATCGGGAGAAGCATAAGTTATTGACCGGCATGGGTATGAATGATCTATTATCATGATGAAGCGGAAACATACTGAAAATAAAGCCAGCCATGTAAAGTCGGAATTGCAACACTCTCTTACTGTCCGCCTCTGGGGCCGGGTTCTGGCGGTGGGCCCCGGTATCTTCTGTATTGGGTACACGGTTGGTACAGGGAGCGTGACTACGATGTCCAAGGCGGGTTCTATGGTGGGGATGGACTTGCTCTGGTTGCTGGGACTGTCCTGTTTGTTCATAGGTTTTCTGATGGAGGCGTTTGGACGGTACGGTATTGTGACGGGTCAGACGGCCATTCAGAGCTTTAAAACCTATCTGCTGTGGGGGCGGAGCATTGCCATTCTCGTCGTCTTTGGTGTGGTGATCGCACAGTGGGGAGCCTGTATGGGCATTCTCGGATTGTGCTCCTCGATGATCACGGAGGTTATTCACGGGAGTTGGCTCGGGCAGGGATTCTCACCGTATTGGACACGTCTGGTGGTGGCGTTGTTGATTGTCGTGGTGCTGTACGGCCTGCTACTCGTAGGGCGATACTCCTTTTTTGAAAAGGTATTGGTGTTCTTTGTAACGATTATGTGCCTCGTGTTCTTGGTTTCTATGGTGATGGTGCTACCGGCCCCCAGTGCTTTCTTTAGGGGCTTGATTCCCAAGCTGCCGCAGGTTCAGGGCTCATTCGTGTTGGTGCCTGCTATGGTGGGCACGACCATGGCTGCGGCCACTTTTGTCGTGCGACCGTTGCTCATGAAAAGCAAGGGCTGGACGGTGTCCCATCGGGCGGCGCAGACGCGTGACTGTTATGTTGCCGCAGTGCTGATGTTTGTGATCAGTATGGCGGTGATGGCCAGTGCCACGGGCGTTCTGTTTGAAAAAGGCCAGGTTGTGACCAAGGTGATGGATATGGTCAAGGCTTTGGAGCCGGCCGCCGGCCGTTTGGCAGTAACCCTATTTTTTGCCGGGGCCTTGAGTGCAGGGCTCTCGTCGCTCTTTCCGATCATTATGGTGGCGCCGCTGCTTATTGCCGACTATCGCAATGGCCGGATGGAAACGAATACATGCATGTTCCGCGTTCTCTGTGCCGTGGCCTGCGGAATCGGGCTGATTGTACCGGTGCTGGGATTTAATCCGATCCAGGCGCAAATTATTACGCAGATCGGGGGCGTCTTTGTATTGCCGTTGAGTATTGGGGCGATGATCGTGTTGGTGAATCGAAAGGATTTGATGGGGCCCCATCGTGCCGGCAAGGTGCTCAATATCGGTTTGGTTCTATCATTTCTGTTCTCCATTTACATTACCTATACGGGATGTGTGGCCATTGTGGACCATCTTCGTTATCTGTGGCAGTGATGATTGAGTTAGGGAGATATCAAGTGGAAAAAAATGCTTTGTGACAAGATGTATCAATCCGATGTCATTGCCGTGTTGGTCGTAGATGATGTGAACGATGCCGTGCCCTTGGCACATGCCCTGCTGGACGGTGGCGTGGACATGATGGAATTGACACTGCGTACACCAGCGGCCATGGGGGCGTTGTCTGCCATCAAGAAGAATGTGCCGGACACGACGGTGGGAATCGGGACCGTGCTTACGCCCGACCAAGTCAAGCAGATCAAAGACCTAGGGGCTGCCTTTGATGTGGCGCCGGGGCTCAATCCCAATGTGGTGAAGGCCGCACAAGCTGTGGGGCTTCCGTTTAGTCCGGGAATTGTCACGCCCTCGGATATCGAGTGCGCCGTGGAATTGGGCTGTGACATGCTGAAGTTCTTCCCGGCGGAGCCATCCGGAGGCTTGCCCTATCTCAAGAGCATGGCTGCTCCCTATGCCCATCTCAATCTCAAGTACGTGCCCCTGGGTGGCTTGAATCAGCAGAACTTTAAGTTGTACCTGGAGAGTCCGCTGATTCTCGCAGTGGGTGGATCGTGGATTGCCAAACGCGATCTCATACAGAAGCGAGATTGGGAAACCATCACGGACAATGCACGCCAGGCATCACATGTGATTTAACAGTTAAGAGGGATCCTAATATGAAGGTTGTTACTTTTGGTGAAATTATGGGGCGCATTATGCCTCCAGGGCTTTTGCGTTTTCAACAAGCCATGCCCGGCAAGGTGGATGTGACATTTTCCGGGGCAGAGGCCAATGTGGCTGCGTCTATTGCTCTATTGGGCGGTCAATCCCAGTTCGTCACGGCATTGCCTGAAAATGCGATTGCCGATGTCTGCCTGCGGAATCTAAAATCCCTGGGTATAGGCACAGGCCATATCGTGCGCACAGACCAGGGGCGTTTGGGGCTGTACTTTGTGGAAACCGGTGACAATCAACGTCCCAGTCGGGTGGTCTATGACAGGGCCTATTCATCGGTATCACAGATCGAATCCGACCGGTATCCCTGGGATGCGATTTTCAAAGACGCGACCTGGTTTCATACCACAGGGATCACACCTTCGTTATCAAAAACAGCGGCCTATGCAGCAATGACAGCCGTCCAAAAGGCTAAAGCTTCAGGTCTTATGGTTTCCTGTGATCTCAATTTTCGCAAAAAGCTTTGGCGCTGGGACGACACATTAGAGCCGCGTGAACTGGCCGAGCAAACCATGCGCACGATGCTTCCCTTTGTGGATGTCGTGATTGCCAATGAAGAGGACGCCGCTGACGTATTGGATATTCATGCAGAGAACACGGATGTTTATTCAGGAAAACTGTCCATAGACAAATACCCGCAGGTGGCCCGAGAGATTGTGAGTCAATTTAGCAATGTATTATCCGTGGCCATTACCCTGAGAGAGAGCCTGTCCGCGTCCCACAACAACTGGGGAGCGATGCTATACGATGCCAAGACAGACCATGCCCATTTTGCACCCATGCAAGAGGGCGCCTACGCACCGTATTCAATCAAGAACATCGTAGACCGAGTCGGCGGAGGAGATGCCTTTGCCGCCGGTCTCGTCTTTGCCCTGCAAACCCCTGAATTGGCAGTACCGGATCAAGCCGTCGCCTTTGCTACGGCTGCCTCCTGTTTGGCTCACTCTATTCTGGGTGATTTCAACTTCAGCAGCCGCGCGGAGGTTGAAGCTCTAATGAAGGGTTCTGCATCTGGGCGAGTCGTTCGCTAGAACATTGAATTAAACTGGAAGGCTATTTTGATATGACAACTTTAAATGAAAACAGCTCACATTCAAGAAGAAGGTTCTTTAGAAATGCCTTTGCATCCCTCGCGGTAAGCACCACCTGTCTGGATGCTTTCGGTGCACCAAAATCAAATCCGTCATTTGATGGAGAAAAAGAAGCTATATCAGTGAATTCTCTATCAGTCAATCAGAACTGGAGGGCAGTGTCCCCGCTGGCCATAACTGGAACAATCGGTCGCTGAGGACAGCGCCCTTGGACGAAAGGAGAAAAACAAAATGAAAAAAACTATTATAATAATTACGATGCATCTAATGGTGTTTTCTTTGAAAGGTGGTATGTTGAAAGCGGTGGAGATGCCGCAGGAACCGCCGATGGTTTTCAGCGGAACGCTGCCGGAAAAGTATAAACTTTCCGGCCGGCTTTTTCAGGGCATTTCCAGTTTGGCGGTCGCACCGAACGGGCGCATCTGGGCGAACTGGTATGCCAACAGTGTCAAACCGGAGGAAGGCTCTGGAAACTACGTAGTCGCTGCCACCAGCATGGACAAAGGCGAAATGTGGACTGAAAAGGTAATCATAGATCCTGAATGGGGTAAGGGTAGGCGTGCTTTCGATCCAGAGATGTGGGTTGATCCAAATGGGAAGCTGTGGCTTTTCTGGTCACAGTCTTCCACTTTTTCCTTCCAGGAGGTCTGGGTGATGACTACTGAAAACCCGGGTGATGAAAATCCGGTTTGGAGTAAAGCACGCTATCTAACCAAAGGCGTGATGATGTGTAAACCGATTGTGCTTTCGAGCGGCGAGTGGGTATTGCCGGTGTCGGTATGGTCTGTGAAAGTTGACAGTGCGAAAATGGTGGTTTCCACCGATGAAGGAAAAACCTGGACTGTGCGCGGCGGTGCGAATGTATCGGAAGAATTCCGGTCATTTGATGAGCATGTTATTATTGAAAAGAAAGACGGTTCGTTGCAGATGTTTCGTCGCGTCAGAAGTAAAGCCCCCCAAGCTGCCGGCGAAACCGCCATCTGGCAGTCGGTCTCAAACGACCGCGGCAAAACATGGACGGAGGCATCGCCCTGGGCAGGCGTTAAAAGCCCATCCTCACGTTTTCTGGTTAGGCGGCTGAAATCCGGAAAGTTGTTACTGGTTAAATATGGTCTCGCAATCGATTCATGCACGGGCCGCAGTAACCTGAGCGCATGGCTTTCTGATGACGATGGCATCACCTGGGAGGGCGGATTGATTCTTGATGAGCGAAACCATGTCTCTTATCCTGACGGGGTGCAAGTGGCGGACGGAACGATTTATATCGCCAGCGACCACGAACGGAGTTCCGACCGTGAAATTGTTATGGCCCGTTTTACGGAAAAGGATGTTCTGGCGGGTAAACTGGTGAACCCGGACTCGAAAATAAAAATGGTGATTAGTAAACCATAAAATCCATCGTGCTAAGATTCTGTTAGACTTTCCTTTGGATATATCGGGACAGTAGTAAATCTGACGTAAAGGAATTGAAAGTGTTGATAAAGTTGAGAGGAGCTTAGTACGAAAGATTATAAAAAAGTTACCAAACGAAAAGACAGGAAGATTTCAAGACGTAATTTCATAAGTAATGTGGCGGCCACGGCCGCATTTATGATTGTGCCCCGGCACGTTTTGGGTGGTAACGGTTATACCCCGCCCAGCCGCAAGCTCAATATAGCCTGCATCGGTGTGGGGGGTATGGGATGGGTAGATATCAAAAACGTCAGTACAGAGAACATTGTGGCATTGTGTGATGTGGATGAAAGCCGCGCTGCGAAAACGTTTAGTGAACACCCCAAGGCTCGTAAGTATCGTGACTTCCGCAAAATGCTGGAAAAAGAAGAAAAGAACATTGACGCAGTCACTGTCTGTACGCCGGATCATACCCATGCAGTAGCGGCAATGACAGCGATAAAGTTGGGCAAACATTTGTACTGCCAGAAGCCCTTGGCACACGATATTTTCGAAGTGCGTCAGTTGACCGAGGCAGCCAGGCGGCACAAAGTTATCACCCAGATGGGTATTCAGCATCACGCGAGCAACGGTACGAGGATTCTTGTGGAGATGATCAAGTCAGGGGTGATCGGCAAGGTCCGAGAGGTGCATGTTTGGTGCAGTAAAACTTATGCGTATGGTAAGGGCACTGACCGACCCAAAGAGGCACCACCAGTGCCGGCCACGTTGGACTGGGACCTGTGGCTTGGACCGGCACCGAAGCGACCCTATCATCCCTGTTATCTTCCGTCTAGCTGGCGTATCTGGCGGGATTTTGGAACCGGAAACGTCGGTGATATGGCCTGTCATCTGATGGACCCATGCTTTTGGGCTCTTGATTTAGGTAGTTCTTTCACTGTGGAAGCACAAACCAGCCCATTTAGTGACGAAATTTATCCTGTCTCGTCTATCATTCGCTATGAGTTTCCTGAACGTGATGAGACTTCAGCGGTAACACTTGCGACTTAGCACAAAAACTCAAAAATGCAAGCACCCCAACTAAACAAACCAATAATACTGCTTTTGCTTTACGCATCTTACATCTCCTACTAAAGATAACCAATTTCAATATATTCGCAACTACAAGGTCCATCCCTGGCGGTAATCTCTGTAATTGCGTTGTTGATGGCGATATTGATGCCGGCACTTACCAGGGCGAGAGAACAAGGGATGCGTACTGTGTGTCTGAATAACCTGAAGCAGTTGACGCTTGCGTGAATTATGTACGCCGATACCAACGACGATAAGCTTGTTAACGGCGGGACGGGCAAAGGCGGCTTTGCCGGAATACCGGCAGATGAGATGGGATGGGTGGACTGGGCCGGCTATACCTTTGAAACCAGCGATGAGGTCCAAATCAAAACCATCAAGAATGGTGCTCTCTGGCCTTACATTAAAGATACGAAATTATACCAGTGCCCCAGCGGCATCCGCGGCGAAATGCGAACCTACTCTATCGTGGATTCGATGAACGGTTTTCCTGCCTATAAGGCACTGGGGATTATACTGAAAAACAGGATGCAGATTCGCAAGCCGGCTGACCGTGCAGTTTTCATCGATGAAGGCCGAGTTACTTTAAGCAGTTGGAGCATTCCTTACGACAGGGAAGCCTGGTGGGGTGCGGTAGGGGGAGGCGTTAATAACGAATGGGTGCCTGTTCGGCACGGCAACGGAACGACGTTTTCGTTTGCAGACGGGCACAGTGAATACTGGAAATGGACCGACCCGCGGACGATAGAGTTCAGCGTGTGGTTCAGCGACGCCGATCCCTATCAGCCGGGCAATCCGGACCTGCACCGGGTCCAAAGGGCCGTTTGGGGCGAATTGGGATACGAACCTGCCGGACGTCAGCCCCGCCGCTAACGGCTCAGAACCGGTGCCCCGCGATGTAAGGCAGGGGTGTGTTTTTTGCTTTTATCGCTTGAATACAGGCAATCCGCCGGAGCACCCGGTTAAAAACTACCTACGGTGTTACCGAAGAGCAGGTACAGCAGTAATACACAGTCCTTTTTTATTTTCAATCTCCAGCGAGGAGAGATTTACCATGCCTTCAATCCAGATCCACCATGCGTCCTGATTTCTGTATTTTCCGGAGCTTTCCAGACGAATCGTCCCGGACTGTGCGTTTTTGTACCCTGCGGCAAGCGACTGTGCACGATTTCGGTCGAACGGACCCAGTCGCAGAGATAACGTTGGCAGCAGCCGGTCGCTGGTGAGCGAGAATCGCAGCGGCCGTTTGTGATAAAGATAATTTACTCTTGCAGTGGCCAGGCCCCGGTTGTCGGGTACGAGGACAAAGAAATTTTCGATCTCCAGGCCGGTCAAAGGATCGGGCACACGGGGCAGGATTTTCAAATCCTGTGGTTTTGTATCATCGATTCCCGCACACAGTTCAAGGGCGTGCATAGCCGGGCCCTGATTGGCAGCGTTGCTCAGGTCACCGATTCGGTACCAGCGGCCGTCCGGCAGCAGATTAGTACCTTCGGGGATTATCCATAGCCAGCGGCGCCAGTCGATTCCGCGTTGTTCGTCCACGTAATTCATATTTTTGTCGTAAGAATACCTGGCGATATTGAGCAATAATTTACCGGCGGCATCCATTTCATCGAGAATCAACGCTGCCTTGGTGATCCAGCCCATTCCGTAACCCATTGCCAGAACAGGCTTGTAGCCGTAGGGCTGGCTGAGCTGGCGATGCTTTAAGGTATTTCTGGTGATATGAGTCATCTCCGGATGCAGTCGCTGGGGGTCAAGCCCGTCGTAGTAGATTGAAAACCACGCCTGTACGAGGGAATCCTGATGGCTCGGCCAAATGGAGCAGCGGCTGACTTTCCAGGTGCGGAAGTTATGGTCGCCGACAGCCAGCAGGCGAATCATACCTTCCTGCAGCCGGTCGGCATACCGGCGCCATTTGGCCGCTCGCTGCGTATTGCCGATGGCATCGGCTATCTGTGCCGAACATCTAAGCGCCGTCATACACACATAGGTGGGACACGGCTCATACATATCCGAATTTGCATAATTCTTTCTGATTTTGACCAGATCGGTTTCGTCGACCATACCTTCCGGGACCAGGAGCAGGCCCCCCGAGGCGGTTCTCTTTCCCCAGCCGGTGGATTCTCCCTCGCTGTAGATGACGTCCATTGCGGTGTAGTCCATCAGCCAGCAGATGAAATCGGCTGCATCGCGGCTGGTGTCCCATCGGCTGTAGCCGTATACGTTGTCGCGCAATGTGGTCAGCCAGGAGCCGGTCGGTGCCCCTTTCATTCGCCAGGCGACCCAGCGTCCCACCACTGTGGAGCCGTGGCCGTCCATCTCCTCGTTGCTGGGCAGTTCATTAATCGGCCGGGGAAGCGCCATAGGGCGCATCATGATGTAAGTCCAGTGCCCCGGGGCGTCCGGCGGGTATTTTGAGACATCCAAGGCGGCGTTGGGGGGCCCGAGATTTGGGTCGTGGTTGTCGCGGAAAAAGTAGAACCACTTGTCGCAGAAATCCACATAACTGGTCAGCCGTTGTGGGTTATAAAGGCAGCGCAGTGCTAGGGTGGCGAAGTGGTCGGAGCTGCGGCTGAAGGCTCCCCCTGAATAGATGCCGGCTGGCACCCAGGTTCCGATACCGCTGTAGCCGCCGTACCAGGGGTTTCTTTTTCCTGTTTCGTGGAAAAAGCCGGTATCGGCGGGGAATTTTTCGGCAATCTGCTGCAGGTTGGCCACCCAGATGTTTGACAGCATATCGGCTTTGACACCGCCCAGGAACCGTATGCGCGTCGCATCAAGCGTCCGGGGAAAATCAATTAGGTCCACCTTTTTGGGCAGGTCGGCCTCGGTTGTATATAGAGCATCGGCTAATGCGGTAAGCCCAGCAGCCCAATCGCCGCAATTGGCGGCCTTGATGGTTGGCCTGACATCTGCCGCGTCAACCCGACACGTACCAAATGATTTCAAACCTTCTGCCGGCCTGGCCCCTGCGAGAGTAACCGCTGAGATTAAAGGCCGTCCGCGAAGATTCGGATTGTTTTGGACGATGATTGATTCGATGACTTTGCTGCGGGGTTTGACGGCCAGGAAGTAGCGGGCGTGCCGGCTATCGTGCGATGCTACCTGCTCATCCTGCTTGATTTTCAGACTTTCCGACAGAATCTTTGCGTATTCGACACGGGAGGCGAAGGGTTCGCTGACGGCTTCGGTGACGCCGTGGGCGGTCCCGTATGCGTAATGGGCGAAGAACCATGCGGTGGCGCCTATAACAAGCGGTATATGGTCACTGGTTTGGTCGGCATAGCGGATTTCGACTTGCCCAATTTTCGAGCCGATATATATCTGGTCGTCACGCTTGCTGCAAAGTTCGGGATGTTCCTTCCAGTGTGCTACGCCGCAGTCCCATCCCTCGTTGATCATCCCCAGCAGGTAAAGCACGTCAGCAGAATAACCAACGGGGATTCTTTCTTCGTTAGCCGTAAAGATTCGTTTTGTCTGACCGCGTTTCTCGGGCGAAGCAGCCATGAAAGGTAGCGTCCGGCAGATAGTCAGCGTTGCACCGCTGTCTATCTCTACGGCAAACAGGTCGTGGCGCGTAACCGGATTATTGAGGTACGGGGAAGGCTCCTGCCGGTAATCGGCAAAACCCATCCAGGCGAAGCCGCGGGGATTTAAACGCGGGTTGTCGTCCACCAGTTCGAGATATACTTTGCGACCCACCAGGTCAAAGCTGCCCCATCGCATCGGCTGCATCTTCATCGTCCCTCCCGGCGGACGGGCCTTACGCAGGATTTCACCGTCAGGATAGGAACGAAGTAGCAGAAAGTTTCGATGCCCGTTATTTGTGCCGGTTGCAGTTCCGTCTGCGCCGGCAAGTGAGAACCGCTGTATTTCGTCGGTAACAGTAAACACGCCGGAGCGGAGAGTCCCTGTTGCCTCTTCACCAGAGCCGAGTGAAGTTACGTAACGGCTGGGGCTGTCCGGCTGGACATACCGGCTGGGATTCAGGCTGATAGCCCATATCTGCGGCCCCTGTACGGTCCAGCCTTTGAATGTGCCGTCTGCGAAGCGCAATTCTTTTGCCGAGGTTTGCTTTTCGTCGGGCATCTGAGCGCAAATGGCAAGGTTCACAAACGAAATGATGATAAAGACGGTTGCAGCCAGCTTACTGAAAAAAACCCGCAGATTAGCGATGGACCTTCCCTGATTGACTGTGGATTGGCTGTGGGCTAAATTCGGCATTTTCTTTCTCCTTTTTTTTCCGGCTATGATTTCTGTAACGTGGTTTGCTTGAGTTTACGTTTGCTGTGGATTTTTTCAATGGGCCTCTGCCCTGCCTGGCAGAGGTCCACGGATGTTCATCACGGATAATCCGTTGCCCTAGCCACCCAGGCCGATGAATCCCATGTTCATACGTTCGCTCGGAGTTATGCGGCGTTTACCCCCTGCGCCCAACGGCGAAGATGTAATCACATAAGGAACAGCGACAACCGAAGCAGCTGCACCCAGGAATGTTCGTCGTGTCATTTCTTTGCTATACATCTACATATCCTCTCAAAAAATCCCTAAGTTTTGATCTGAAGCGCAACATTTTTATCCGCTCTAATCACCGACCACCGGCAGAGCCGGTGTATTAAATTTTGATTTAACTGAGATTGATCTTATATATTAATTTCGCTCCCTTATGTTGCGAAATTAGGGTTACAAAAAAACTGCATTAATCTTTTTGTAACCGTCCACGGGTATTTTGAAAGTATCGGACAACACATCCTACATCAAATACCCAATTTTTAATTTCCATTCACTTTACAACACATGTAGTTCCAAACTAAACATGAAAATGTATGCCAAGGCGTTTGAAAGACATTTCAAACGCCCCTGGCATTCTCAAGTGCTCCCCACGAAATCAAGGGATTAGTCAATTAGCACGTCTTCAGTCAGTGAATTATCCTTCAACCAGTCTTCATTTAAAATATCCAAATCAAGCTCATCGACTTTGCAGTCACCGTTGAGGTCCCCGGGGAACGGCTCGTAATCCGGCAGTGACTGGGCAGCCTCGCAACCGTCGCTATACACGTTGATCGTGACCGTATCCGAATCAGCATATTCACCGTCATATGCTTCCAACTGCAAGACATACTCGCCTAAGGCTGACATTGTAATACTTGTATCCTCGGTAGTCGGATCGGCAATCACGACGTTAGGGCTGTTGGGATCATTGGGTTCGCTAACCACCGTCCACTGCACAGTGTAGGGACTTACCGCGCCATCGTCAGTGACGGTCGAGTCCAGATTCACGGTCCTGACACCGTCGGTCAGCCAGGTAACCACCCCCTTACCTGCATCCACTTCGGGAGGACTATTGTCTGCAACAAAACTAAAAATAGGCCCCAGAATCGGATCATTGGGATCGCCGATATAAGTATCGACTACCCAATAGTACTGCTTCTTTAGTTGAGTTTGCACGGTAACAGAACTCACGTTCTTCTGGCTGACAACCTGGATGGCTGCCGGGTCGGTAAACGAATACAGGGCTGCCCAGTTGTCGGTGAAGTAGACATCAACCAGCACCGGCTCACCAGCTACGCACGGATCAGGCAAAGTCCAGCTCAACTCCACCTCGCCGGGTGCTGCGACACTACCGTCGGCCGGATTCGGATTAAGATTGTGGATGGCCGTCAATGTGGTTTTGCCTTCATTCATGACGTTATAATCCAAATGCAGCGTGCCGTTGCCACCATAGGCGGTAATCCAGCCCTTGTCGATGTAACCCTGGACGGTCGAGAGACTATTGCCGTTTATTATCAGCGTACCGGTCTTGATGTCCATCGTGCCGACAGAACCATCTACTCTTCTCATCCTAAATATGGGGGTGGTAATAATTCCAGCATCCAGTTGCACGTGACCTGTAGCTGTCGCATTCCCTCCAATCTCCAGATGCTGACCGCTTATAATAAGAGAGCCACCGGTCATATTGAGTTCGCCCTTAGTCACATGCCCCACATCGAGTCTTTTAACAGTCAAGGTACCGCTCTTTATATTAATTGTTCCCCCCGCCCCATAGCTACCTAATAAAAGCCACTCACTCATTGTAAGACTTCCACCGTCCAATGTCAGCAAACCATTATCCCCGCAAATCTGTCCTTGTTGAGCCACGGCGCCTTCATTCGCGATAGTCGCCCCGGGGGATTCAAGGATTAAGAACTTTTCGTTAGCGGCGGGGATTGTATTGGTGTTCCAGTTATCTGGGTTGTTCCAGAAGTGGTCGAAGCCGACATCGGTCCATTGCACCACTGCTTGTGCTTGAACATTACCCACCATAGACAAAGCCAAAACAAAAGAAACCAAACAAATCATTTTTCTAAACATACCAAACATAATAATTTTCCTCCTTACAAAAATTTAACATAAACTTGTCTTGGCAACACACCAAGACACCCGATGTTTCCAATAAATAAACATCGAAAATCACAAATCGTTCTCATCATCTGCCCAGAATGAATTTATACGGTTCTGACACTACCTCCTTTCTTCCAAAAGTAAATTGTTTTCACTGCAAAGCACAAAGTTTTCGCTACATGTACCCCAGGTACCCAGTGTTTAAGACCTAATCACGGGGTACTTGGTGTATAACCTAACTTGCCCCACACGGCCTTCTGCACCTTGTGCAAATCAGGGTTGCCCGGCTGAGAAGGGTTGGAGCCAAGCTCCACCATGCCGTAGCTTATCGTACGAGGGTCTTTCCACTTCCAGTATTCACTGTGCCCGTCTGCAAAAGAAAAGTTAGTACCGTCGCCGTGCCGGATCGGGGGCGGATCATTGTTCCGGTTTGTATTTTTCAACTCACCCGGTTGAATTACTACCTTTCCCCACCAAGATTCTCTATCATAAGGAATACTCCAACTGGCAAATGTTACCCAACCCTCATCAAGAAAAACAACCCTCTCACCCGGTCTGAGAATATCGATCCTTTTTTTAATATGCGGCCCGCTGCTTGGCCAACCGTTCATGGAATCGACGACGCTGTACGTGCGCATTTCACCCCGCAGGCCGGTCGGGCATTTGTAAAGTCTTTCGGTCTTGACGTATGGGAATAGCGCACCTTCTTTGACAGCTATTATCTGGTCTTCTTCGCTGGTCTGGTCGCTATAGCCGGCCCAGTGGACCCAGCCGTCCTCATCAGCAGGTATTGGACTTTCGCCCCCTTTGCCGGTGTTACCGTTAACGATTTTGTCATTGTTATCATCCGCATACAAAATCCACGCAAGGCCTAACTGCTTGACATTACTAAGGCAAACCGCACGTTTGCCCTGCTCTCTTACCCGGTTTAGCGCCGGCATCAATATCGCCATCAATATAGCAATAATGGCAATAACCACCAGAAGCTCTATCAGCGTGAAGCCCGGCGGGCGCCTTCCTTGTGATCGGACGCCAAGACTTTTCCTCAATCTGTGGTCAATGGTGTTTCGATTCATGCTTCTAACTCCCCTCTATTTCTCTTTTCTTTCTCAAAATCGCACCTTCTTTCATGGTTTATAAATACATTCTGTAAAATTCATTAATATTGTAAAATAACGTCTTCTGTCGTTATTTTTTCGCAATCTCCTCCATCCTGGCTATCATGTCCACTATCTCAAATAAAAGTACTTACAACCAAAACAAAGGAGATTTTTTCATGTATCACGTCCAAACGTCTCTGTTTTATGATCTCCAGGAGCTTGTCCGAAACCCGACGCTGCTGCGAAAGTACTACTATCTCTTTCAAGCCCTCGATCTTTCCATCCTGACGGACTAAAATCACGGCATCGGCAGAACAGGACACCCACAACATGCTATTCTTCTGGGGCTACCGAACACATGTCATCATCTCGAAGGAAGGCA
>CAZHBL010000085.1:0-13856 GCA_964530105.1 uncultured Pirellulales bacterium
GCCTTTATAAAATACCGGGAAATTGGTAATAACGCCGGCCCCATGATACATAAGTCGCAGATCCACATAGAGCCAGAGATACAGATAGAAAAGAATAAAAAAGAGAAAGTTTTGTAACAACCGCTCCAAGCCCTGGCTTGAATGTTGCTTTATTATATCTTGTGAACAAAATTGAGAAACAGACATCCGCCCTGAAGATTTTGGAAGCGAATTCGACATCACATTCCTAAGCTACATAATCCGGAATTTCTCATCTACACCTGGTTGAAAAATCCTGTAAACTTCGAGTAATATTGTACCATGATTTCATTTTAATTTCACTTATTTTCCGACAAGTTTAGCATACCACATCGAAATAAACACAAGAAGAGCGAAATATTTGCGTGGATATATAAGGAAAGCCCCTGTGTAGCGGAAGGAGAGGAAAAAGCGAGATTTCCACAGGGGTTTGATGACTAAGGTTACATGTCAATTATAATCCTTTCAGCCCATCGGATCAAGTTCTTTCGCAGATATTTGGTACACCGCGTGATGCAAGACCGGATCAACATTCGTATATACTTTGTTGGTTAGATCCAGTGAAGAATGTTCCAGTATGGCCCAAGAAGTCGCACCGGTCATTGAATCCAAAACTGGTAATAAATTTTCTTAAAATGTGCAATTTTCGGCAAAAAATTAATGTTCATCTGCCTTTCTTAAGTTTTAGAATTTGCTGTGCTATATTTTCCCGAGCGGCAAGGAATTCATTAGGGTCTTTTGAGAAATTCCACCAATTCGGTGCAATGACATCAACGATTTCCTTCACCGCCTTTTGGCCGGCAAGTTTTTCAAGAATTGCGAGATACTCATAGTCCTCCATACCGTCTCTGAGGTTTTTCACGCGCATGCTGGCAACGGGGCCATCGATTCCACAGGGTACGCCGGGATAGAACAGGAATCCACCCCCGTTGTAATGCCTGGGATGTGCGAAGGCCGGATTAAACCAGGGCTCGATGACCGTAGTGACGGTGCTCCAATAGAGCAGCCCCGTAATATCATACTGGTAGTTGATCCAGGTTGGGACACGGTAAACAATCAGGGGGCGATCAATATGCCAGTACGGTGGATCGAAATCCTTGACGGTTTGGTACTGAGGATGATATCGAGGTGCGCGCTGAACAAGGGCGGTATAAGACCAGACCTCATCGCCATGGACAATTTTATCATTGATGCTCTCGCGGTCAATAAACGACCACAATGGGCACCATATATCCACTGCCGGATCTATATCCGGCCAGGAAGGGTCCTGCAGGTAGGTCTGTTCTACAACCAGACATTTGAGTTGTGGTACGGCTTCATGAACAAGCTGGCCAAGCACGAGTACCTGTTCGTAATTCCCACGAAGGTTTGGCTCGTCCAGCATATACACATAAGCCCGCTTTTCCCAGCCATTATCTTTGAGATATTTGTAGAAGTCCCTGTAGTATCGCTGCGCCTTTTCTCTATCGGCTTCAGAGATGGTCTTGTAGTCCGGCCTCAGAGTCGAACTCGGCAGCCGGGCGAAACGAGATCTGGGTATTTCAAAATCGGTCACGTGGAACCTGGTGATAAATTCCTTTAAAGCTTCATGTCTTTCCGGAACAATATTCAGAGAACCGTCATCATTGACTTCCGGCAGAAGATAGCTCGGAATTGGCGGATTGATACGATGTTCGGCCATCGCCCGGCAATATCGCATTTCGATTTGTTTGAACCTCTCGGAACCTCGCTCGACGTTGAAAGACCTCGCAACGTTACCGAAACTGCCAAAATGGTTCCTGTGGGTCGGGCCGTCCGGAAGTGTAAAGTTCCACACGGTGACAGTGATGCCGATCTGTCCGGAGATTCCCCCTCTCGCCCGGACAGTAAGCACACCCGAATATGTGCCCGCAGGAATATCCTTCAGGACATGCACATCGGCCCATAAAGCCTGATTCTGGCCTTTGAATACATCGAACGGTACGGCGTACATGTCGTAACCGGTAGTCTTAACCGGTTCGCCCCATCTGGCGCTGCTCTCGTTCAGAGGCTCGATGAGCTTGCCGGTCTCGGGATTGATTAACGGCACAAGCGGGTCGGCATACAATCCCGGCGGCAGTTCCGCCCTCGGGCTGGACATTCGCACCCGGACGTATTCTTCCCTGAATAGCCTTACGTTCTCCTTTGCTATTTTCGAGCCCGCCGGCCCGGCGAGGTCGGAGATTGCCACCTCGACTACGCTTATGTTTTCTTTCGGAGCAGCAACCACAAGCTGAAACGATTCAACCTCATTTCTCGCAGCTTTGATCTCTACAGCGGCCGTTCCGTACGGCTCCTGACTCTGACCGATGCGTTCCATGCTGTTCAGTGCCGTCAGTTGAATCATCTCCGCCGCCGGGGAATATGCGGACACACAAAATAACAGCAGGATAAAGATTATTGCACAAGTTCCATTTCTCATTGCGTTGCTCTCTCAAATAAAGGTTTCAACGAAGCGAAATAATCTGACATTGCCGCGGAGCGACCGCCACTTTGAACTTCCCATTGCCGACAGCAATCTCGATCGAGAGCGGACAGCCCATATTTTTCTCGCCGAACGATGTGTCCCAAAAGGGCTTGCCTTCATCGTCAATATGCGCCATGCGAGGATCGCCATTGAAAAATGAATCCATGCAACTTGTGGCGTTTATGTTAACTCGCAAGCTAAGCTTCTTCTGCGCTGCGGCGATCTTCAGCGACTCAACCAGGCTCTTTTCGCGATTGCCCGGATTCCAGGAAGTAACCAGACCTACGCCCCGCTCGTCGAGCGCCTTGACAAGTACCTCGGCCGAATCTTCATCGAGCGGGCCCGGATCCATCACCTGCCAAAGATAAAGCGGCAAACGCCTGCCCCTGTCATATTCGAGAGGCATGGTTGAATCCAGCACGACCTGAATGTGGTCGGGCCACTTTGGCGATTGCTTCTCTGCCCGGCAATGGTTGGCCGAACATACCAACAGAATAACCGCCGTCCAAAACACAATTGACCTGCTTGTACCTGTATTAAATATCATACCTGCACCAGATCGGCAAGATGCTCCTAATAGAGAACTTCAAAGGAACGAACTATCTTTTTGCTGCCTTTCTCATGTTCGGCCTCAACGACAATGGTATGGTCTCGTGAAAGACTTACGTTCTCCATAAACAGGCCGTCCTGCGAGACAGGCAGTTTTCTGCCGTTGATGCGGATTTTGGTTCCGGGCTCCGCCCAGCCGTAAAGGTCAATGGCACAATCATTCGCCACGGCTGAATATTCGATAGGATTCGTCTGGACAATCAATTTCGGCGACTTGTCAAGATCCAGCAACTCCTCGATAACCTGCTTTTTCGCTGCATACAACACCTGTGAGTCCCTGCTGAAATCGCCCATCGTCTTGATGACCTGCGAAGCAATTTCCACCCCTCTTATCGAGGGATCAATCATGGACAAATTCTCGCCAAGTCCGGCCTTTATCTGTGCAATTTTATTTTCGAGCATCCAGAAGTATTCGTAGTCCTGAATCCCGTTGCGCATTTGCTCCCAGCGAAGGGAATTTAAGAGTCCATCTTTTTTGGGGTACACGTGCCAGCCGTCGCCGCGATGCTGGCCCGGGGCATTGAAGGGGTCGTCTGTCCAGGCATTGAATCCCCAATGCAGATAGCCCTTCAGCCCGAAGCGATAGTTGAGCCAGTGGAGTATGCGGGATTCTATCAGGGCAACGTCCGCGGTCTTGTTCGGATGCGAGCCTTTCTGGAATATCCCCACTGTATAGAACCACAATTCATTGCCCCGGCTCTGAGCTTCTTTGTAAACATCGTACCACGTGGCGAGATGGTCCAGCTTGGGAACCCAAATCTCCAGCCGTTCGTCGCAGTGCGGCGTCTCTATCGCGTCCATTCTCCGCAAAGCCGGGGCGTATCGGTGTATAAATTGCGAAGCCTGCCTCCAGCTTATCACATTATGATTCGACGGCTCATCGGCAATATGAAATACCGTCTTCTCGAGCCAGTCTTTTTCTCTCAGATGAGTTTCCAGCGCCGGCAAAAACTGAGGCAGAAACTTCTCGCCCGGAATCGTCACGCTCCGGCCGCTCGATTGGTCCTGAACGCGAAAATCCCGCAGCAGGATTTCGTTGCTCGACCAGCCGCCCTCGCCAAACCTTGCAACAAAACCTGTCTCAAGCAAATCCATACGGCCGGTATTCCAGAATACATCGGCCCATTTATCGAACCTTGAAAAATCGAATTTCAACTTGCCTTCGTTGTCCAGCCTGCTGGCAATCAAATCGATGCCGACCCTGAAGACGTTCTGCCGGTGCTCGGCCATGTTTTGCGCGTAAACTGCGAGCATATCGTAAAATTTCTCGGAGTCGGACGAGTCAATACCGTGAAACTGCCTGAACTTATTCGTTGAGTACCATTCGGTGACCATCAGATGACGCTCGTCGGGCAGCGTTAGCGGATATACCATAAGATGCACGGGCAAAGACCCGCCGCCCTGCTCGGTTTCGACGGTGACGGTCCCCTCGTACCGGCCCTCGGCGGCATCGCGCGGTATCTTAATCGTCAGGAATATCGCCCGGTACTTTCCCTTCTCGAGAGAAATCTTCTTTTCTTCGGCGAGATAATCGGGAAAACGAGCGGGCGCGGGACGAATCAGGTCGGCCTTTCTGATTTTCGGCGTGTTCTCCGCGATCGCAATGGAACCCACAAAATTCCAGCTCACCGCATCCGGCGGCAATGAAATGGTACCGCCAACATGTGTTAAGGGACTCACCGAGACAGTGACTCGCTTTATGTCACGATCCGCCTTGACAACACACTGGGCCGATAGATATTCGTTTCTTATACCGAATATCTCGATTGCCTTTTGCGGCTCGGGGCAATTGTAGCCATCTTCAAAAATTCTCACTAAATCACTTACTGCAAAGCATTCAAAAGGGGCAGCTTGCACAGTATTATCGAAGAAGCATAATAAAACAATTGACATGGAAAATACTAAATATGATTTGGTTGCAGTTTTTCTTTTATACATTCTCGCTCCTTTAACTGTAGGATGGGCAGGTTCTCCTGCCCATGCTGAATCTTGATTCAATCTCTTTCGAACACAGATTGAGTTCACTTCTTCATAACGATCAACCATAGCTCCGCTACCTGGGCGCCTCGTTCGCCTTCCGGGCATGTCCATGTCAGCTTTAATCTGCCGTCTTTGGTTGCTTCTTTCAGGATAGGGAATTCGCTGATGGGAACTTTCCCGGTTTCCCTCATTTCGTGGATTTGAAATTTGTCATCAGCCATCAACTGAATTTTCGCCCGGAACCGCCCGGTGTATGCCACTCTAAGAGTATAATTTGAGTGAGGATCCAGGTTCTCATAGACAACATTCAAAGGCGTTTCATATAGGGTGCTTATTTGATTCATCCATGCCAACGGTATGGCACTTCCGTCGAATCCTTTCGCTTGTACCGTATGAACCCATTCCTGACCTTGCAGTCCCGCGCCGAAACTGACTCTGGGTGATCGCAGGCTGCCCGGATCATCTTGCCACGCCGGATACTCACCGAGGCGTGGAGTCTCTATAGACTGTCCCAAATTATCGTAAAAACCACCCGGTCCCGGATTGTCACGATTGAGCAGCTTATCGATTGCCGCGAGCCTTGCCTGTTCGTCCTCTATCTGCCGGATCCTTTCGAATTGTGACAAAAGCCAAATAACATTACTTAATGGAGTATCAATATAATCCATGAAGTCACCCCGACCGGGCTGTGCTTTATGTTTCTTAACCGAGGTTTGTGAACCAATTGTGTCAAACAAATGATCCGCAATTTCCCGGCAACATTCTTTATAATCCTGAGCAACGGGTTTGGACCACGTTTGGTTCAAAACGGATTGAGCCGCATCCATTTTTTCTCGACTGGTAATTATAGCGGCATCTCGCAAAACTTCTCTGGCTTCTGATTCCAGCGCCGTTTCATGGATCAGTCGCTCTCGAATATATGCATCATAGTAAGCACGCAGCAGTCCCATTTGGAAGCGGTAATTTTTCAGAACATCGGTCGGAAGTTGGTTTTCCATGTTTTTCCATTGCTTGAGAGTTACTTCCACAGATTCGTTTGCGATTAAAGGCCCTTGCCAGTCTCTTTCCAGGGCTAATATTCCCTGCGCAATACCTTCCGATACATCGGGGTGAATGAAGAATCGGCCGTATTCTCTTAAAGTTTCGATAACCGGAGTTTCCGGGTTCCAATCCTGGCCGCTCCAGACGAATTTATTCAAATCATCGTTAATCCCTTCGGAGTAGCTAATACTGCCGCCGGCAAACTCATCCAGAACATTATGAATCACTTTTTCTGCGACCGGACGCGGATTGTAACATTCCCGTCCCAGCGTCATGGCAAAAGCCAAATCCCAGTCTTTTACCGGATACTGGCAACTGATGCTGTGAGTGATATCGGGATAACGACGGATCGGAATCTCTGTACTTACAATTTTTCTAATTTCAGGTAGAGGCGTTTTTATCCAGGGCCCGAATACGACCCCACCGAACCAGGGATATTTCAGATTGACGTTCCTGTAAAAAGAATCTAACCATTCCTTAGTAGGACGAAATGCCTGAGGAGAGATCCAGATTTTCGCCTTTGGATGATATTTGTTGAGGACATCTGCTACTTTGCTGAGCCAGGCGAAGAGAATATCAGGATGTAAGTCCCCGGGATCACCGCCGGGAACAAAAACAACATCAATACGCTTTAATTTCCTAAATATATCCTCTCTCTCCTGTAATTCTTCCCGAATGGAATCGGGGTGCGTATAATCGTTTCCCATATTCGGGTACCAGACCCAAACATCCATCCCGTAGGAATCGATGATTTCTGCCTGTTTGATCATCATTTCTATGGGGGCAAGTTTCATGTGCGGACTTGTCAGGTCGTCATCGGTTCTTGGCGGTATAATTTCGATACTATTGGCACCGAAAAGGGCCAGCTCCCGAATGTATTGGTCAAACTGTGCCGGGCTCCAAGCATCATAGGCGTTCGTCTTGGGCCGGTATCCGAGCTGATGCCCGCGAATAGGGTATCGAGGGCAAGTCGTGATGTCTAAATCTTCCGGAATTGAGATAGAACCGGTTTTCATACGGAGAGTGCGAAGCAATTTCCCAATACCATAGAGGACGCCCCGCGGATCATTGCCTGCCACGAATATTACATTGTCCTTAATTAAAAGTCGAAATCCTTCCTTACCAGGAGTCTGCCCCTTTTCAAGAATATCTGAATACGGACCCGCAAGAATCTTCATTTGTTCTGTTTGTCCGACAGCGATGACTGACTGTTGATTCTTTGGCCACTCTGTTAAGGTACTCAATTGAATACCTGTTCTTTTCTGTATCTCATCCCGCAGCACAGTTATCGCTTTGTGTTCCAATCTTTCTAATTTTGGGGGCATAACGATGACGCTATTCGTGAAGTCAAGACTCGCACTTGAGGCCAACAAACATAATGGAAATATGAGAATCAAAAATGATAGTCCGAGGATACGGCAACTTTTGAGCGGCATAAAAGACTCCTTCAATCTTCTTCTTTTGCTGTGCTATCTTCCTCCCCCAAAGCGTGACGAATTGTCGTGATATCATCCTTCAATCTTTGCTGGAACAGAGCGATATCAGAGCTGTGCATTATGATGTTTGCACCGGCTTGGGCCCATTTAATCTGTAATTCTGCCTCTTGGGAGAAATGAATACCCACGCCTAATCCTTTTTCCCTGGCTTTAGAGATGATCTCTCTGACTGCATCTTCGAATCGTGGATCGTGATATTGTTCAGGCAATCCAAGACTTATAGACAGATCATGCGGGCCTATGATTACCCCATCGAGACCGGGTTCAGCCAAGATGTGATCTAATCTTTCTATGGCCGGGACACTCTCGACATTGACCATCAAGAAGTTTTCTTTATTCCAATCTCTCAAATAGTCCTTGAGCTTGGATTCAAGAGAATCCCGGTTTTGCAATGCTTCTCTCAATCGCTCCCCTTTTAACGGACGCAGTTTTGCAGCACCAACCAGCTCTCTGACCTGCTCCGGCGATTCAATATAAGGAGCAAGAACTCCTGAGGCTCCTCCATCAAGGACCTTACGAGCCTCATGCGGATCGGGAGAAGCGATACGGACGAGCGGGGGCAATCCATGCCCTTTGTAAGCCAGACACATTTGAGCAAGGGTGGTTCTGTCAAAAGGAGTGTGCTCCGTATCGATAAATACAAAATCCGCCCCTGCCCTCTTGACTGCCGAAGGCCATAGAGGGGAAGGGGAAAAAACCGCTGTTCCATAAAGGCGTGTACCTTTCTTAAGTCGTATCAGGAATTCTTTGGCATTCATGTACTTATCCCAAATTCTAAATATCAAGCGGTTGAATTGTTATTAAAACTGTTTTATCACACAGATCTCTGGAAGTAAAGATTCCGTCGCATGGAGTTTATTTGATGGGAACGTGCTTTTTGAAGAATTGCTCCATTTGATAGACACAACGCCTATTGACAGCTTCGGCAAGATCCATGGTATGGGGCCAGCCATCGTATCTTTCATAGACATAATCGATTCCCAGTTCTTTCAGTTTAGCCGCCAGCTTATCTGCCTGGGCAATTGGAACCGTGCTGTCGATGGTTCCATGAAAGATAAGGGTGGGAGGGTCGTCCCGGGTCAGATGAAAAAGAGGTGAAGCCAGCTTGTAGGCATCAGGTGCTTCGTCGAACGTTTTTCCACCTATGAATTCCTTGACGAGTTCCTGATTCTTGGCGAAGTCGGTAGTCAGGTCGGTAGGGCCATAGAAATTGACTACCGCGCAGACACGGCTGCTGACATTGTTATTACCCCCGCTACCTTCAAGTGATGGATCATCCGAATAACCGATCATCATGGAAAGATGACCTCCGGCGGAGTTGCCCGAGACCACGATGCTCTCCGGGTCTACCTTATATTTGGCAGCATTGGCGCGCAGCCACCGAACTGCGCATTTGACGTCATGTACCGCAGCAGGAAAGGAAGCCTCACCCATCAAGCGGTAGGTTACGGTGGCGGTGACATATCCCTTTTCGGCGAATTTCACGCAATAAAATTTCATGTCGCTGCGCTTTCCACCTTTCCAGGCGCCACCATGAATGAAGATGATAGCAGGGGTGGCTTTTGTGCGACCTTTTGGCAGGTACATGTCCAGTTGGAGTTTACGTTCACCGCCAGTTCCGTATTCGATATCGAGAATTTCCTCTACATTATCGGGAAGAGAAATATTCTTCGCATCGACCAACTTGATCTGGCCAAACAGGATCGCGTTCATAACAGCCTGTTCATCTGCATAACCTTGTGGGATGGGCGGAACTTCTGTTGCCTCCACAGCTAAAGTAAAAGCACAAAAGCAGGAGATTGCAGACCAAAAAAGATTGTTTCTCACCATATTCATTACCTCGTGTTTAGAATTTAAATTATCAATAATAGATGATGGCAGATAATCACAAAGAGTTTTAGGATACTATCAATATTCCCCGGATTTTTCTACTGCATTCATTTGTCGGCCGGGATTTCCCGTTTGCCTCCATAAATCGGGCTTCTGCGCCCTGTTCTTTATAATACCAAAACATGCGGTCGAATCTCAACGCTTTTGATCGCTGATTTGGTCAAAATTACTGTAAAAACCAGGAAAAACACCAACTCGTTGCCGCGATAGGCCCGGTGAGCATGATGCCACTGAAGGATTGGTTATTGCAACTACATTGATTTGTGTACAATGACAATACCAAGTTCTTCTGACAGTAGCAAGTTGGAACAAAAGATTCAATCGATCTGAAAATGGAGGAAGCAGGGCTGAGGTGCGGAGGGAGAGGAAAAAGCGAGATATCCTCAGCCCTGCGAATGTGCTTATTAGCAAAGTCCAGTATATCAGAAAGCTCCACACAAAACAATATTTTATTAGCAAAGAATATGATACCGGGTGTAGGCATGTAAATAGCCCAGCAATGTATCCTGTCAAAGTAGGCCAACATAAAGAAAAAAATGGCCAATGTAACCAAAGAGTCTGTCAGCTCTTCGTTTTTGGAGTCGTTCATTAAAAATCCGAAATTTATCGAAAATTGCCAGGAACTACTTGTTTTTCGGCAAAGGAGAAAACTAATAGCCCTTCGACTTGCCCCAACTGTTTCAAATCAGAGTGATGATTATCGATCTGGATACATCATTCTGTCTGGATGCGCACTGTTGTTATGCCAAATGCTCTGAGGTTCACTTGTACTTCATGTTCCGTGAAGATAGCCTGGTCTTCGTTCTCTTCAACCAAATTCGTCACGATAGCTTCAGCCACTGCAATATGGGGCAACGTTACTGATGCAGTTGTTTCTTTGCCTTGAGTTTCGATTAGGCGGATTATGATGCCATTGCCATCCTCGGCCTGTTTGAGTGTTGTCAGCAGCACGTTCGGCTTATCAACTGAACAAAAGCTCATTGTATCCGGTGCAAGAGAGCCATCCTTCCTGCCGTGAACATCATCTACGATGAATGAATTGGCGTTGACCCATCCAAAGCGGGCGCAATCGCCTTTGGCGCCGTTGCCTTCGTGCGATGTCAGCGAATAGTGGAAGAGTATCTCGCTTTGCTGGACAGGCTGAAAATTCGTCCTGAAGTTGCTGCTCATGACGAACGCATACATGTAGCCATTGGTGACTTGTTCAGGTGTCACGAAATCGGCACCGAAGCCCGGCGGATCTATGCCGTGGTGGGCTTGCGAACAGTAGTTGGGCCATAGTCCACCAAACTCGAGCAGATGCGATTCGACTGGCGAGAGTGTAATGCCAAACTGGCCATCGGAAACATCCGCCCAGTGCTGGACGGCATAGTAATTGGTGTTCGAACCGGGGAACTGGTCGCGGAAAGGTTTGATGACTGAGTTGGAACCCTCAAATCTAAAATCAGGGTTGACTATTTTGAACGGGAAGGCAAAGTAAATCTCCTGAAGCGGCGTGGAGTCCTTCAATATGCGGTTGGCGAAGTCGATTCGTTTGATCTGATTATAGAGGATGATCTCCTGTGTTATTTGCGGACAACCGGGTCCCAGGGCCTTTATGATGAGGCTTCCATAGACCGGACCGATCTGTCCTTTCTGAACGGTTACGTTTGTGGGGCCTTCAATCTTGCCGCTCTGAATCCAGCGCATAACGAACTGGTTGACTTTGTGAGGTGCGCTTTCATCCACAAGTTCGCGTTTCAGTTCCTTGTCGTATATGCTGCTGATTCCCCCGGTTTTCGGATCGATTTTTATCCTATAGAAGCGGCTTTCCAGCGTATCCGGCCCCACTGCTATATCGTTCGGTGGACTGTCGGATGCTTTGTCACTAATTTTGAAGACCTTGTAGCCGAGCGGCGGTACATCCTTTGCCAAAAAAACCAGGTCGCGTAGTTCTTGCGGTTCGAACTGACCGCGGGCGTACCTGTAGGCTGCGTAGGGAACCGCTGACTGCGGACCTGCCAAATCGGCGTATTGACAAACTTCGGAACCAGAGCTTGGCGAACTCAGATCATAGACATGGGAACCTGAGCCGCGGAACTTCGGCACTCGGACGATGTCAGTTCGCATAAACGAAAGCGGATTGAAGACAACAATATAATCTCCATCCTCTTTACGCTCGATCTTATTGACGAGGTGGGAGATGCCTGCATTGGTGATTTGCTGGGACAGACCGGCAGCCCGGTAGGCGAAGTGGCTCTTTTCATTCCACGCCCAGTCTTGCAGCTTGCCAGCGGGGTAGTCCTTGCCCCAGGTGTGCTCGTCGTAGAGCATCATGTCATCATAGGCTTTGCGGATATCATCGGCAGGATAGGGCAGGTCCGCAGCCAGTGAGGCAATAGTCGCCAGCTTCTCGGCACAGGCAAGCTGGTCATGCGCCAGGCGGTTAATGGTTGTTTCTTTAGCGGTCGAGAGTGCTCCTACAACGTAGTCGGTATGCGGCAGCTCGCCTCTGAACGTGCGAACGTCGGAGCATTGTTTCTCCAATTCTTTGAAAAACATCGTGTTTGTGCCGACGATCAATCTTGGATAAGCCCATTTTTCGTTCCATTGACGGACTATTTCACTAATCTCCATACTTGGCGGATAATTATCAACGCCGTTGTGTATGTATCGCATTACACTGAAAGGATTGCCCTGTTCCTGCATCTTCTCAAGCTCGCCGGGGAGCCTGTCCATCACGTACTTATACGAATGTGGACCTGTAACGTCTCCGAAGAAACCGTAGCTGCTCTGATAATAGACAAGCACAGAATTACCATCGGGACCTTGCCAGCGAAATGCGTCCGGCCGGCCGTGGCGAAGGACGGCCGATTCGTCCCAGAAGGTGTGAATGTCGTTCCTGCCCCATTCGAAATATGTTGGCATGCCACCGAAGAAATACTTCACGCCGGCGCCGGCCAAAACTGTTGGCAATCCCCAGCTTAAGCCCGGCACGTCAGTGATTGAGCCGGTGAGGATTTGACCGCCAAATTGATGAGCCAATCTAAATGAAGGGTACATCAGGCGAACAAGCTCCTCGTGGCTGCATAGGGCACTGATCTCGTTGCCCATCAGAGCCCCGATTTCAATTCGCCCTTGTCTGACATACTTTCCCAGTTCATCGATGCTTTTCTTATCTCTGGTTTCAACGAAGTGCTTCATTGCCCAGGCCCCCTCGGCGGTATAGCGGTACTTGGCTTCATCGGGCCAGTTGTCGGTATCGCGACAGAATCGCAGAATGTCATCATAAAAACCGGCGTATCTATTCATGACGTTTTCAATCGTGTCGGTGTAACCCAGATCATGGTGTGTAATGGGAATTAAATATACTTGCCATTTTCTTTGTGGTTGCCAGGTTATACTGATGCGATCACACTCCCTGTCTTCGACCGTAAGAACAAAGGTTACCGGTGTAGGTTCGCTTATATCGGGAAGTGAGAATTTTACCACCGTTGCACCTTTGGGAACGGTTACAGAAATCTCCTGCATCTTCTTGCTTGGGATTTGACATAGCAAGGCGATTTCTACTTCTTTTTGCGACAAGTTATTTATCGTTGCTTCGCCTAATTGGGTGAGTACATTGTCCTTTTGTACAAAGAAAACACTCGGATTGATAGATGTAAGTTTCAGTTGTTCTTCTGCGATGACCGCGCTGCAGGAAAGGGCGACTATTACCATCACAAACAGAGTAGAAATTCTTGACTTTATATCAACACAGAAAAGATTCATTCTTACCTCCTGGTCCTTTCGAAAATTTGACCTTTCTTTGCTTACATTCACAGATAAATTAATAACCGCTTACAACAACCGGCCAAGAATCAGGCGAGAACCAACGAGGAACCCGATGCCATCACAACATGGAGGGCCTTACAGTCCGACAATACGTTTGAGTCGTTCACTCTCGGCCTCGATTTTGCTATTTTCGCTGGCGTTCGTGACACCATATTTCTCGCACAGGTCTACGAAGCATTTGACTAATGGTTGCATTCGCTCGGCCAGGGCGAGATCAACTTTTGATTTGTCCTTTATGTACCAGATTGATTCGATGGCAGCCCGGTAAGCGCAGATCGAAGCCTTTTCCACACGAGCACGGACCATATCATTTTCGGCCAGCTTCATCGCCTCGGCAAAAGCACCGAGACCAGCCTGGGCGATGGTCTCATCGACTGCATAATCTTTCGCCCTACCAAAACAGTTCGGATGCAGCCCGCTGGCTAATGCATTCTCATGAGTCAGATTGATGAACCGCCGTATAGGTCCAGCCGCACGGCCATAGTGTAAATCAAGGAATTCATCTATCAACTTTTGGCCGCTTT
>CAZHBL010000086.1:0-13804 GCA_964530105.1 uncultured Pirellulales bacterium
CGAAGACGTTGTTCTGGGCGTTCATATAGCTGTCTTCCTTCAACAGCACGGCGTGGTCCACATCGAAAAAGACGTTCCGCACAACGGTAATTTCGGTGCGATTCGAGCCGCCGTCTTGCGGCTGTCCGGTGGCAATAGCGTTGCAGGTTGTGGTGCGTGACGTATTTAAATGGAAGTTCGTAAATAAGTTGCCCTCGATGTAGGCGTCGGTTCCGTCGAAGTCCAATCCATCGTCACCGCCACCGAGGAAAATATTGTTTAGTACCTGGACAATCGGCCCGGGCCACTCGGCGCCGAGGAAATCCACTACGTCGTCATTGCTGGCATTGGCGCCAAAGATATTTCCCTCGAATATCAGGTATTCATCGCCTTCGATATACTCGCCATGAACGGTCTCACCATTGTTGATGCCGGGGAATACGGAATTGCGAACGATTAGCGACGGATGGTCTAATTCAAGAATTGTCTCTTCGGTATCGGCCCACGTCACGTTGTCAATCAGTACCTGCGAATGTTCGATCCCAATTGACTGGCCCTGGCCGTCGCCGTATTCCATATCGACATCGCTAAGACGGTTATCTTCCAGCGAATTTCTGAAGTCTATGCCTTTCCAGTGTGAACCGCTGCCTGGCACACGTGTCAGCCGGATACGCTCGTACATGGTGCCTTCGGCTATGAGCCGGCCGCCTTGCTGAACGGCAATACCTGCGCCGGCATCGAAGAACAGCGTAGTTCCCGGCTCAATTGTTAGCGTAGTGCCGGCCGGCACGATCAGGTCATTCGTCACATGCCACGGGCCGGAAACAGCATCCAAAGTCGTATCGGCTACAAGTGTGCCGGAGATATTCGAAACGTTGCCGTCATCGTACCAGACGTCTACATATTTGCTTTCCAGCAGATTGCCCATGCCGTTGGGACTATCGAATGCCTGAACGTTGATGCGATTGATCCCGGGCGACAGCGATCCTGAGCCGCTGGATGGCATGATGCCGTTGAGTTCGAGATCGAAACTGATGTCGCTGCTCGTAGCCGATGACTGGTGAATCTCGACAGCAATAACGTTGGTGCCGTTGGCCAGCAGGCCCGCATCTATCGTAAAGTCGGAAAAGGTGTACTCATCCGTTCCTCCGACGGCGCTGCTGGCATGAGTCTGAAAATTAATCGCTCCACCGGGCATATTGCTGCGTGCCACTTCCACTCCGTTGAGATACACCACCGCGCCGTCGTCACGCATTAATCTTAAATGCAGACCGGAATATTGTGAAGCATTGTTAATATGAAATGAGCGTCTGAAATAGGTTGTGATGAAGAAGTTCCGGCTCGGCCCGCTGTTAACAACGGTTGCTTCGGGTCGGCTCTCAGAAGCATCGCCATATCCAAGTTCGGCCGGCCCTTCGAGCCAGAGTGTATCATCGTAAATCGGATCGGCAAACCAGCTCGTTCCGTCTTGTTCCGTGCCCTGGTCGGAACCGTCGTCGAGATATTTCCAAATCGAACCGCTGCCTATCAGTGTTTCGGTAATACCGCCCGGATTCCCGAAGTCCCACATCCCATCGACCGGCGAGAAATCGGCCATCTGACCATTGACCAGCACAGAGCGGGTCTTGATTGCATCGGCAGTCCCGTAGAGGGTAAAAGCGTTAGTACTGCTCAGGTAGTATCCATCCGACTGCGGAACATCGGTTTGAACGGTCAATTCGGAAGGGATCAGCGAAAGGACATACCTGTTTCGCGCCGCAACGAAATTCATCATATTCTGGATCTGGCTGTCCGGAACAAAATCTCCCAGCACATCATTCAAAAACGGCCCGAGTTGCTCTTCGGAGAATGTCGTCTCGATCAGATTTTTCAGGTGGAAGTAATAGCGCCCGATAAACTCAGGATGCTTGAGGAAACGGTCTATGGCCCGGATAGGCGAAGAGCGGAAAATGCTGCTGGTGGTACTGCCGCTCCGGCCGAAGATAGTGTCCAGATCGTGCTGAATTAGCACAAACCGTGGATCTTCAACACCACTATAGAGATAGTAATCATCGCCATAACCGTTTGCGATGGACGTTTCGCTGTTATCGAGCAGAGCATTAAGCGCAAAGAAACGCAGCCACTCGTCCACATCGGCGATGCGTTTAACTTCCTGGATATAAACGTCATCCGGCGTCTCGGACATAACATAGCATAGATCCATCAGGTCCGACCAGTCATCCTGTGCCACATTGGTCCCCTTGAAGTAGCTGTTTCGGTAATCGTCGGGATTCGATCCCCGGTATTGCAGGTCGGCCGGGCCAAAATCCCGCAAACATTTATAGGCGTTGCCGCCGGCATTGTCCGGAAAATGGCTGCCAGCAAAGTCATTGTCAATGGCTTCGAGGTGGACATACGAGCCGTACATCCTTTGCGCCGGCTCGGCCAGGTTCTCCCCGTTGACCCTGACCTGCACGGCCATAACGTTGGGCTGCGGCACTCCGTAGAGTTCAAAAAGCTTATTGCCCGCCAGTTGGTAATATGTATATTTTGCGTTCAAAATGATTGCCGTAACGCCCTTCCACGGCCGGTCGTGTGGGAAGTTCAGGCGATAGTTATTCGGCGGATCGTTCCGCGAGCCGTGCCCGCGATTCCGCACTCCGAGATTATAACGAACCTTAACATCGACGCCGTCCACGCTAATGAACGTAGCGTTCATCTCCGAGTCCGGCCCGTACAAAGTGCTATGGGTTCCGATGTATTCCAGCCTTCCGCGTTCCATTTCGGTCATTATCAGGTAATAAATCGGCTGGCGGCCCGGTTGCCAGGACGCGTAACCGTCAAAAGTGTTATCCACCTGATAAAGAACGTTGGTCACCTGCTCGGGTATTCCGTCGATGAAGCTTGGAGCGGGCCAGGTCCTCGAGTAGAAGACGGCGTCTCTCGTCTCGATATAGAATTCAACTATCGTTCCATCCCGCTGAGCTGGTATCGCCGCTCCATATATCCCATCATTAGCAGCGCCGTCACCGTGCGTTCCGTCATCAAACATTGTAATATTGTTGTAACTGGCAGGATCGTGATGAGGGTAGACGTCTGCATTCCGATATTCCGAAATATCAACTCGATAATGCAGCGTCGCAGTAATGTTTGTCCGAAGTTCGTCCATGATGCGGGCTGTGACCACTACCGCATCGCTGTCCCTCGGGACAACCGGTGTATGCGTCACATCCAGAATAAAGGGAGCGACATTCTCGTCGGCAACCGAGTTGATCATACCAGGCGTGCCGTTATCTTGATGACTCGCCATCCAGTTCTGCCCATAATCGTTCGGCATATTAACATTAATCAATTCCAGGGATTTCCCCCCGCCATCGTGCTCAGTAGCCCACACCCAGCCCCGTTGGCCGAGATCCAGAGGTCCCAGCTCGCGGACGGCCCAGTCTCCCTCGTCGGCGTAGCGGACACTGTCGATCTGCACGCCCGCATCGTCAAGAATCTCGATCGCTTCGCCTTTGTTACTTAGCCGGCCGACCCAGCCGCCAACAACATTGCTTATCGATGGATAATGAGCTTTAAAGGTATCTACATCCGCGGCCACAACGAGGTACTCCCCGGCCCCAAGCGTCACATCGGGAAATACAAAATCCACGCCGTTGCTGATACGCCAGCCCGACAGGCTGACAGGCCCGGACCCGCGGTTGAAAAGCTCGATATATTCCTGTCTGATATCCTCTACTCCGGGAACCGGATGATACGGATGGTACATAATCTCCGTAATCACAACGGAAATGGGTGCCGATGAGTTAGACTTGCCCGGCGTGGGCGCAGCGAGAGATTGCCAGTTAACGCTGCCATCTGGCATCCGGCCGTAGGAGCGGTCTTCGGCCTGCGTACTAAAAGTCACCTCATCGATCAGAGTTGTGCCGTCGGTGGCAAAAAAACGGATATTCTCACCATCTGAGCCAAGCTTGAAACTGGCGTGCAGCGTACCCTGGTTCGTCTCGCCGTCGGCCCAGATCACCAAAAAGCCTTTTGAGGCAATTGTGGTCACAGCGGGATTATTATCGGGTACACGCCATCCGTTGGCAGCCGACTGATTATCTGTAAGATACATTCCGCCTATATTCACAGCCGAATCGCCGTAGTTGTAAATCTCGATCCAATCGTCGTTGTCACCGTTCTGATCGCGCACCGAGCCGGCGTTATCAGCCATCAGCTCGTTGATTACCAGCGTCGCAGCGACCGAATTTCCCGCCGGCAAGGCAGAAACCGCCAAAAAAACAACCAGAATCAATGGTAGAAAAGAAACTTTCACAGACATGTTATGTTTTGTCTCCATCTTCACCGCTGCCATAGACCGTCAACCGCGGTTTTATCAATAACCTTCCAGCCTCAAAGTCGCGGTCATCGGCTATGAGGGAAAATGAATTTTTGCACTAATTCTTTATCTATTTTAACATCAGAGCGCATCTGAGTCAATCGAAATTATCGGGCAATTGCCTTGTCAACAAAGTTTGAAGTTAATTTTCTTGCAGAATTATCTTTTTAGCTGTATATGTATATAAAACTACTGGGAGTGTAGCTCAGTTGGTAGAGCAACGGCCTTTTAAGCCGTAGGTCTTGGGTTCGAGTCCCAACACTCTCATTTTTGTAATGCCATTGCCCATAAATACTTATCCTCCATTTTACAGCGCGTCGGAATCACATATAGAAAACGCGACAAAAAAAGTACAAATTGGTAATATCAGAGTTATCCCGTGCTGGCAGCTTTTGCTACAATTTACTTACTCTTAATCTTAATTACCTTTGCCTTTGCACAAAATCAAAAGTTCCATTCCTTATAACTCCGGAACAATTGTATACGTATCTTTATCAAGATTGATCAATATTTTTGTGCCATCTGCAAAAATTGTCTGCTGCCGCCGATACTTGTCATCAAGAAATTCATGGCCTGTCATTTCTACCAGAGCAAGCCTTTTATTGAGATTACACATAGTCCGAACTCGCTGCAATTCCGTTTCCGCGGGCTCGATTGATAAATACGGCAGCCCCGCATGGGCCAGACCATGTAAATAACCTGAGTCATTTTCCGGGATGCCCCATGCTCCTTTTCCAAGTGACCAGGGGATAAAAATCGAATCATGATAAACCAGACTGAAAAGGGGGATGGGTATACCCATTGCCGCCCCACGGCCGGGATTGGGATCCAAGGCAAACGGAGCGTGATGAACTAAATCCAGGTGGGGAATAGCCCAATCAGCGGGTTCTTCGGAACTGACTACTCCAACCTGAGTGCGGATAAAATCAAAACAGTCTCCCCTGTACTCCAGACACTGTTTACGTGTCACAGTATGCTCCGGATTATAGCACTCATCCGGCGGGACAACGGCAAAAACATCCAGATATGCGCCTCGGACTTTGACATTATTATTAAGAATAGAACGGTAGTTCTTGGTTACATGCCCGAGAGCCAAACTGGAACATAGAATTGATTGTTTGCCTCCATACCATGTGCTGCCGTAATACCTGCTGCCGTCTTCCTGCATGATAGTATGTCGCTGGTCGTACGACTTGGCATCGAGATAATAATCTCGGTATTGGTCATGCAGAGCGAATATATAGCCCAGGTCGTCACAAGTCTGTGCAAGAGCACGAAGACCTTCCCATCCACCAGCCTCAGGGCTTGGAGGTAAAATATCAGGATGTAGATTGTCATATCCCCGAAATCCCCAGCCATCCAGGTGGATATAAGCCTGGTTTACCCCCCTCTTTTCCAGGGCACGTAATTGCTCCGCTCTCTTGTCGAAGCTGGTATAATAATGGTTTTTTTCAGGGTCCTTCTTGTTGTAATAACTGGACTCCGGCTGGATGTGTATGAGAATATTCGTGTGAATTACAGGAGAGCCGATCAAACGCTTTACAATTGGATTACGGGCAATCTTCTCATTTAACGAAACGAAAGATCCATTTTCAATGACATAACGCCGGTATCTTTTGGCAAGTGTTACATAATTGCCTTTCCGGAAGAAACACAATCTGGCCCGCCTCGGATACGAAAGTTTTCCCAGAGAATGCACCCAGCGAGTGCCGATCCTCGTAGGCCCGCCTGCAGGATGTGAAAAACGGCAGCCACCATCGGCGGGCGTCTCAAGAATAACCATCGCCGCAGAATCATCTTTCTGATGGCCCCACCAGGGCATGTAGAGACCGCGCCCGTAAGAGATTGTGTCATAAAGCCAAACTCGCTGCGACCATTTATTTGGCAGCAACATTCCCTGCATGAAAGGGACTACTGTAAAATCGAAGCTCGCCTGTTCAAATGGGGCCGGCCATAAACATTGTTTAACAGCAGCGGTATCTTCTCGGGCAACCAGTTCGCAAACGAGATCTTCGTTGGGAGCCTGAAGGCAAATATTTAGTTGTAAGCCAATTTTTAACAGCTTGTCTTCATGGAGGTAGTCATTCAATTGGATTTTTATTCCCGACATGAATCCCGTTTCATAGGATTCTATTTCAATTTGTTTAGCATCTTTAAGACGTAAGGGGATGTTCCGGCCACTATCTTCAATAGTCAGATCTCCTTGCGTTGAACCCTCAATGTCCCATAAAATATCTTTGTCTCTGATTTGCATCGCAAGGGTATTTGGATCAATAACTACAGTGAGACGTTCCCCCCGGATGGTCCATTGAGTTGCATTTTGCTCTACATCGACCTTTGGATTACCCCATTCGAGTTGCGTCAGCTTTCCCGAACAGACATAATCCCAGGAGAGTATCATGCAAATCAATAACAGGTATGTTTTACGAGTCATAAGTTAGTCAACTCCTCTACGTATGTACCATAATAAAGTGCTTAAACTGCCAATCACTGTAACAGCGATTGTGACGTTGTCAAGCCAGGTATCCTTTTGTCTGTTCCATGGGAAAATGGCAGCACTTCCATTGTTATCGCGGTTTTGTTTCCATTGACAGTATGCACTGGGTCCGCTATAGTTATGCATTGCTCGTTTAATATAATAGAACATATAATATTAGTATGGACAAGTGCTTATAATGGCTCTCACTGCCTTTTATACCCTCGGCTATGGATTTGAGTATCAACGCTGTGACCAATCTTGCCTTAGGGCTTGTTATGGAGACGACGCAAATTGAGCGGGCTATTTTACAATCTGGGCAGAAAGGTCGGGCCGAAAGTTCGCAAGGCCAGGTGGATGTGGGAATCGGTAACCGGCAGCGAAGCCGACGCCATCAAAGTCGAACATGAAGTCGGCCTGGATCTGGCACGTGAAATCAGGCAGCAATTAGGGCGAGAGCAGTCCACAGGATGGCCAGGCCCGGAACCGCAGACTGACCAGATGTTAAATGAAATAGGCAATCGTCTCGCCGCCTGTGTCGCCAACAAGTCACGTAGATTCAGTTTTGAAACTGTCAAAGGCCCGGAGCCTAATGCCTTTGCCCTGCCGGGAGGTTTCATCTTTGTGACCCAATCGCTGGTTGATCTGTGCCGGCACGATCACAACGAAATTGCTTGCATCCTCGGGCATGAGATGGCTCACATCATCCGGGGACACGCAATGAACCGTATCGTCAGCAATTCGGCCATTGCCGCCGCATCACGGGCAACACCGATTCGCGGAGTTCTTTCCGGCTGGCTGCGCAAGGTCGGAGTGCAATTCATCGAGAGCGCTTATTCAAAGGACCTGGAATCCGAAGCGGACCGGCTCGGATTCCGTCTGGTCGCCGCGGCAGGTTATGAACCTGGTGCCTGCATACAATTATTCTCGCGATTAGCCAAACTGAACTCGCCTCCGGGCCAATTTGATCTCGGCAGTTATTTTTCCTCGCACCCGCCTTTTGATGTCCGTATCCAAAATATCAAACGTCAACTTCGCAAGCATCAGCAACAAGTTCAGCCATAATGTTGTTGTCGATGTGCTTTTGTGAACCCCGCAAATCTTCCGGCGTAAGTTGATCCACGTTGCCGAGTTGCTTATAAATCTTCCGGACCCACATGGCCAATGCATTAACAACCTCGGGATCGAAATCGTATCCGGATGAATCGGTCAATATCTCGATCGCTTCGGCAATGGACCGCGAATTATGATACGACCGGTCTGAAATAAGCGCATCAAACGTATCGGCTACAGCCAAAATGCGAGCACCAACAGGTATGGAAGTACTCAAAAGACCATCCGGATATCCCTGGCCGTTCCATTTCTCATGATGGGCTCGAACAATGACGACCTCTTGTTCCAGAAAGCTCATCTTGTCAAGGATGCGTACGGCAATAAGCGGATGCTGCTCAATGATCTTGCGCTCACGGGGCGTTAACCTTCCCGGTTTTGATAGAATTGCATCAGGAATCCCGATATTTCCGATATCATGAATCATAGCGGCCCGGCTAAGAACATCTAACTGTTTGGGTGGAATTTTCATCATCCCGGCAATACCGACGGCATAATGCATCACGCTTTCGGAATGTTTTTTCGCATAAGGATCTTTGGCCTCAAGAGCCTGGACCAAACCCCAGATGCTTTGAATAAACATCTTCTCCGCCTGCTCCGACAGGCCTGCAACACGTCTTTTAAGCTTCTTAATCCTTTCAAACTCGATGTCGCCGGCTTTGAGAACCTTCGACATTTTTTCATTCCAGATCTTGGCACAATTCCGGCCGGCACTCTTGGCTTCGTACAGAGCCAGGTCCGCCCTGCGAATCATCTCGCTGGAAGAGTCGCTGAAATCGGGCATGCTTTGAGCAATCCCGCAACTGATTGTCATCGAGACGTTTTCCTGAACCTCTATTTGCTGGACTTTGGCTCGAATCCTCTCCATGAATACCAGAGCATCGCTCGCTTCGGTTTCAGGCATCAGGATGACAAACTCGTCACCACCGTAGCGGGCGAGTATGTCCGGGATTCTCTTCTGGCTTTCCATGCATTCGGCAAGTTTTTTTAGCGCATCGTCACCTGTGGCATGACCAAATACATCATTAATAGTCTTGAAATTGTCAAGGTCCAGGATTGCAACGGAGAATGGACGCTTGTACCTTTTGGCACGGGCGCATTCGGTTTCGAGCTTATCCTCGAGCAGTCTCCTTGAGCCAACGCCTGTGAGTGCATCGGTCAGTGACGTGATCCTCGCCTGATGATAGAGACTGGCGTTGGTCAGATGAGACGTCAGAATTTCACGCGTGAGTTTTGCCTTATAGGAAGTCAGCTCCCTGTTGATAATGCTGCCGTTAGCCAGTCCGCACATGCATAAATAGCCGGACAATTGTTCTTTGGAGTCTTCTTTAAGACCTGAAATCGACAGCGGAATTACCATGCGGGGTCTTTGCGCACCGGCCATCCGGCACTCATCCGGAATACTGTCATGATAAAATTCGCTCTCACCGAATAATTCGTCGCCTTCGTCCGGAGGTTTGAGGTATTCTTTGCTGCATAAACAATCGGCGTCGCTTGCCACAACCGGGATCTTGTCACCCTCTTCGTGAGAACCGGATGAGTTACCCCAAAGACACAGCAAACACCGGGTGGCCTGAAAAAGCCTGGGCACTTCTTCGGTGACCGTATCGGCTGCTTCACTGAGTTCAATGCTCTTAAGGCAATTGGCAAGCATCGCTACATCTTCAGCCGCCGCTCTGTCTTCAAGAAGCTGCTGTCCCATCAAATCGCGGGCCGAAAGGATTCCGACAACCACACCGTTGTCAATTACGGGAAGATGACGAATATGATGAGCGGCCATAATCTCCCTCGCACGGCCGGCGGGAGTCCCGACAGTGCAAGATACAACATGCGGTGTCATAATCTCCTTGATCCTGGTTTTTTCAAGGTCCATTGAAGAGGCAACCGCTCGACTGACGATGTCACGCTCTGTCACAATGCCTGCAAATTTCCCGCTACGATCATTCACGATCAAACAGCCAATATGGTTTCCGGACATAATGTCCACTGCCGACTTGACCGTGGTATCGCGAGTGACAGCTACAATTGACGCGGGGCGATCGATAATTTCTTCCATATTCCAGTCCTTTTTACATGATTTGTCAATCGTTTAGGGTCCTCCAACCCCAAACATCCGTTAAAGCTCATCAGAAAAAAAGTATCGGCATTAATCATCGGTCACTTCTGGAATTTCTGTGACACTCAAGGCCAAAAGCTCGAAAGAAAGTTATTGATGGCCAGGTGTATGCCGCTTTGACCTGCATAATGCTTCCGATGATATTTGTCTTTAAGTCATCGCAAGGCGATATCGATAATATTACTATGGAACACCAGGGTCCTATAATTATGACGCTTTATCAGGAGGTTGGCGATCAAAAGGTTCTCCGCCAGTGACTGGTAAGAGTCCTTATGAAAACTTACCGCAATCTGCGAGCGCATATTTCTCGCAAAGGCAAGATAGCGGGCTGCGGACTATTCTGGCCGTGAATTATCTGATTTTTAGTGCCCTTGTGAGCAGGATTTGTCTTATATGCGTAGGCAATAACACATATTCTTGCATCGGAAAATGCCGATCAGATAAAGCTCCTCTTGTGGATTGTCGATAAGTGACAATCAGAGACGGGAATCTGGCATTACAATCGTATTAGATGTTGTTAATGTTCGACGCCAGGATAACAACCGGGTAATCAGTGTCAGTGATACTGGCATGGAAATATCCAAAGAAGTACTTCCGAAGATATTCGAGCGCTTTTATCGCGTCAACCGGCGAGGCAAACAGATTCGGGGTACCGGATTGGGACTTGCCATCGTTCACAAAATCGTGATGATGCACGGCGGCAGAATCGAGGTTGAAAGCCAAGTGGATCAGGGCACAACCTTTACCATCTTCCTGCCGTTGGAGGCCAAATCTTCGCCGGAAACCTCGTCTGAAAAAGAAGATGAGCTTTTTGAAAATACCATTGCCGCACCAGGTTAAAACTACACCAATAAATATCAAATCCAATAAGTATCTTCCTCAGCAATATCCCTAAGCAGCATCAACTAAACCGGATCGGCTGTAGTAAAATAAATATTGACTTAACCATTCTCTGTATGTTAAGATAAGTAGAGACGAGAAGTTATAAGGATTAAATCACTGTTAGCAGCCCAAACCATTTATGAGGAAGGGAACAAATGATGCTCAGATGTATAAAATCTTCATCACTCAGTCTCATCTTAACGGTATTTTTGGTTGGCTCTTTATATTCAAAGTCCCCGGAAAGCGACTTGAACCGGGACTGCCTGGTCGATTTGCCGGATGTGCAGGTTTTTGCCAAGCAGTGGCTGGCCCCGCCGGAAAGCATCGTCGACCTTAATGCTGATGACATAATCAATCTATGCGATTTCGTCCTCCTGGCTGACCAATCGAACATGGAAAGGATACCGCTGGCAATCAATGAGTTTATGGCTTCGAACAGCAGTTCTATTCAAGATCCGCAGGGACAATACGATGACTGGGTCGAAATCCACAATTTCGGTCCCGACGCTATCAATATCGGCGGAATGTACCTGACGGATAATCTGTCCGTCCCCACCAAGTGGCGGATACCATCGAACAATACTGCCGCAACAACCATACCAGCAGGTGGTTATCTGTTGATTTGGGCCGACAATGATACGACCGACGCCGGACTGCACGCTAATTTCAAGCTCGACGCCGACGGTGAAGAGCTTGGTCTGTTTGACAGCGACGGCTCTACTTTGATTGACAGCATAACCTTTGGCAACCAGACCACTGATGTTTCCTATGGCTGCAATCCCGACGCCAGTGACAACTGGCAGCTCTTCGTTTCCCCCAGCCCTGCAACGCAAAATGTAAGTGTATACGAAGGATTTGTTAACGACATTGAATTCAGTCACGATGGAGGATTTTACGACTCAGCGTTTTCTCTTATACTCGCTACTGAAACCGAAGGCGCAACGATATACTATACGCTCGATGGTACTGAGCCTTATGACACAACCGGCGGCGGGTGGTACCCGACAGGTATGGTCTATACCGGGCCAATTTCTATCAACAGGACAACAGTTCTGCGAGCATTCGCAACCAAAACCGGCTTCAAGCCCTCCAATCCGATTATGCAGGCTTATATATTTCTTTCGTCGGATGTCCGAAATTTCAGCTCCAACCTGCCTATCGCTATCGTTGATACATTTGACGAAGGCATCAGCCAAAATAGACAGACCCTTAACTTTGCCGGCTTTATCGACACCTCTGCGGGGGGCCGGGCAAGGATTACAGATGGGCCTGAGTTCATCGGTAGAGCAGGTATCAATGTTCGCGGCAAAACCTCAGCAAGTTGGCCTAAAAAGCAATACCGCCTGGAAACCTGGGACGAATACGATGACGATAAAGATGTTTCTATTCTTGGTTTTCCCGCCGAATCAGATTGGATACTGCAAGGACCATACTCTGACAAGTCGCTTATGCGCAACGTCCTATCGTACCAGTGGAGCAATGATATCGGTCGATATGCTGTTCGCACACGGTTCATCGAGATGTTTCTAAATACGAATGGAGGGGAAGTATCGATGAGCGACTACGTGGGCGTATACGCTCTTATGGAGAATATCAAACGGAATAGAAATCGCGTCGATATCACGGAACTGGATCCGGCTGATAACGCCGAGCCGCAAATAACCGGAGGCTATATTCTCAAGAATGACAAGATCGACTCAGGTGAACAGTACTTTCGCACGAACATTGGTATCCGTTTAATCTACGTTGATCCGGACTCAACGGATATCACGCCCCAGCAGATGGCCTGGATCCAAAACTACATCAGGAATTTTGAGTCGGCTCTGTCCGGCTCGGACTTCACTGATCCGGTCGATGGTTATGCCAAGTATATTGATGTTGACTCGTTCATCGACCACCATATCATAGTCGAAATGACGAAAAACATCGATGGAATTCGCCTTAGCACATATTTATACAAGGACCGCGGGGGCAAACTCAATATGGGCCCGGTCTGGGACTACAATCTTTCTCTGGGCAATGCAAACTACTACGATGGATGGCGGCCAGAGGGCTGGTATCACGAGGTCAGGGGCTTATGGACGCCCGGCTACGAAGGCTACCCCTCATACGAATGGTATCGGCGACTCTTCGAGGATCCGGAGTTCGAATTACATTACTGGGACCGGTGGTATGCACTTCGCAAAGATGTGTATTCCACCGAAAAACTTCTCGGTGACATTGATATGTACGATGCCTTGCTGGACGAGGCGCAGGCTCGAAACTTTGACTGCTGGAATATCCTCGGTCGCTACCTCTGGCCCAACTGGTTTATTGCCGACACCCACCAGGAGGAAATCGACTGGATGAAGCAGTGGCTGGCAACTCGCCTGGAATGGATAGACAGCCAGTTTTTTGCCCCGCCTGTATTCGAACGGGATGGGGGGCAAGTCTCCCGTGGATTCAATCTTACTATGGACTCGCCTGCCGGTACGATATGGTACACGCTCGACGGCTCCGACCCACGCTCCTCAGGCACACCACAACCGGCGACCTTCCTGGTGCCTGAGAACGCAGACAAGCGAGCGATTGTCCCTATCGCCGATATCAGCGAAAACTGGAAAGGCGGCGGAGTTTTCGATGATTCGGCATGGTTTTATTCAACCGGCAGCCCGGGCGGCGTCGGATTTGAAAGGACCATGGGTTTCGAGGATTTTATCAGCCTTGACCTCAAAGAACAGATGTATGCCACCAACGCTACATGTTATGTCCGCATCCCATTCACAATTGATGTCAACTACACTTCTTTGACTCTTAATGTCAGGTACGATGACGGCTTTGTCGCCTACCTTAACGGCATCGAGGTAGCCAGACGAAACTTCGACGGCACGCCGGCCTGGAA
>CAZHBL010000087.1:0-13659 GCA_964530105.1 uncultured Pirellulales bacterium
CTCTTACGCTATCAAAAGTGATGATTTAGGTGCCTAACTGCGAAAGTTGGGCTAGTACTACATCTGCCACATGTAGACATAAATATCTGTAAAACAAAATCTTGTAATTATTATAGGAAATAATATCACACCGTTCATTGAAGCCGTTTGCAAAAATTGGCGTTTTTGGGCCAAAAATAGGAGTAGGCAGAAGACTAAAAACTCACCGGCTGTGGCCATTTTCTGGGTGATAACTACAACCCGAAACTCCCTTATCTACCAATTCCGCAAAAATATTCATCTCATAAGTGTTTCATTATAAGTGAGTTATAAAAAAAATAAAAAATTAGGCATAGCATTCAATGAACTTGTAAAAATAGAGAGGCTGACAACTCGTTCAAGCTGCCAGCGTAGATTATTTTCTAAGCCATTTGTCTATGGCGGCGGCGGCTTCTCGACCACTGTGAATGGCTCGCACCACTAATGAAGGTCCGCTGATTGTATCGCCGGCGGCGAAGATCTGCGGATCGCTCGTCTGGTAATTCTTCACCATAACGTTACCCTGCTGGTCGAGTTTCAGCGCAGTATCCTTAACCAGACCTTCATGGGTAACATGCACAAAACCCATCGCCAGGACAACCAGGTCCACGGCAAGAAAGAAATCCGTTCCTTCGATCTCCTTGATTTTCCAGTTGCTGTTCTTCTTGACCCATTCGACTTCGCAGCCGTGAAGCGTCTCAGCATTAATCCCCGCACCGCCCAAAAATTCCCTGGTCGATACGGACCATTGTCGCTCGCAGCCTTCTTCGTGAGAGGATGACGTTCGCATTAATCGCGGCCACATCGGCCAGGGTGTATCTATCGGACGCGATTCCGTCGGCTTGGGCAGGATTTCCATTTGATAGATCTTTTTCGCATTCTGCCGGCGGGCCGTTCCAACGCAGTCGCTTCCGGTGTCTCCGCCGCCTATAACGACCACGACTTTACCTTCGGCCGTCACCATCTTATGCTGATCCGGTAGCTCAAAGTTGTTAAGTTTGTTCTGTGCGGTCAGGTAGTCCATCGCGAAAAGAATATTCTCATATCCCCGTCCGGGAACGTTAAGGTCACGCGGCTGACCGGCCCCCATCGTCAGGCAGATGCAGTCGAACATTTTATGCAAGTAATGGGCGGAAATATCCTCGCCCACGTGTACGTCCGTCTGAAACTGAATCCCTTCGGCTTCGAGTTGCCGGAGTCTGCGGTCGATGACATGTTTTCCGAGTTTGAAGTCCGGGACACCGTAACGCAAGAGTCCGCCGACCTTCTGGTCCTTCTCGAAGACGACCACGTTATGACCTGCTCGCGCCAATTGTTGCGCGGCCGCCAGGCCCGTCGGGCCGGATCCGATAACGGCAACTCGCCTGCCTGTCTTTTGAGAAGGCAGTTCAGGCTTAATCCAGCCCTGCTCGAATCCTCGTTCCACAATCTGGTATTCGATATGTCTGATCAGGACCGGCTCGTCACTGATTCCGAGGGTACATGCCGTCTCGCATGGCGCCGGGCACAGACGCCCCGTTATTTCCGGAAAGTTATTCGTCGAATGCAGCAGTCGGCACGCTTGCTCCCAATGTCCCTTGTATATCAATTCATTGAAATCAGGAATGAGATTGCCGAGCGGACAGCCCGTCCCGTGGCAGAAAGGGATACCGCAATCCATGCATCGTCTTGCCTGTTGAGTAATTTCATCCGGTGTTAGCGGCAAATCCAGCTCATTGAAATCGCGAACACGTTCTCCAACCGGTCGATAACCGACAGGTTGGCGCTTATATTTTAAGAATGCTTTAGGCTCACCCATAGAACACCTCCTCTGTTGCAGGCGTTGTTTCAGTGTCACGCTGTTCGGCGGCGCGCATTTTTTCAAGAGCCTTGCGATAATCTATCGGAACTACCTTGACGAATTTACCCACTGCATCCAGCCATGTGTCCAGGATGCGTTGGGCTTGCACACTTTGCGTCCACTTCAAATGGTGATGAATTAAATCATACAACAGGTCTTTATCCTCTTGTTTCCAGACGCTTTCCAGTTCCACCATATCAAGATTGCAGAGCGTATCGAACAACTGCGCTTCATCAAGCACATAAGCTATGCCGCCACTCATACCTGCGGCAAAGTTACAGCCGGTCTGGCCCAGCACGACTATGGTCCCGCCGGTCATGTACTCGCAGCCGTGATCGCCAAGACCTTCGACAACGGCAACGGCTCCGCTGTTGCGCACGGCAAAGCGTTCACCCGCCACCCCATTAATAAACACTTCGCCGGAAGTGGCCCCATAGAGCAATGTATTGCCCACGATAATATTTTCATGGGCCGCGAAGTGGGAATTGTCCGGCGTCTTGACAATGATACGGCCTCCTGAAAGCCCTTTGCCCAGATAGTCGTTGCTTTCGCCGATGAGTTTTAGTGTCACACCGGGCACCAGAAAGGCGCCAAAGCTCTGTCCCGCCGAACCGTGGAATGTAATTTCTATCGTTCCGTCCGGCAATCCCTGCGGCCCGTGCTTAGTTACGATGCGGTTGCTCAAGATTGCACCCACAGTCCGGTTCGTATTGCGAATCGGCATTTCGATGACTATTTTTTCTTTCTTTTCAAGAGCAGCCTGGACCTTCTTCAAAATCTTCCAGTCGATATGGTCGTCGATTTTAACGGGTTGTTGAGAGCTGAGGCGTATTGCCTTTTTATAAGGTACACGTTTATAAGATACACTCGGTTTCTCGAATACGGTAGAGAAATCCAGCCCCTTTGCTTTGAAGTGTTCTATAGCTTTGCGAACAGACAGTCTTTCCACGTTGCCGACCATTTCCTCGAATTTTCGAAAGCCAAGTTGTGCCATAATCTGCCGAACTTCTTCGGCCACGAAGGTCATAAATCGCTGGATATGCTCCGGTTTTCCCTTGAAACGTGCCCTAAGCTCCGGATCCTGGGTCGCAATACCAAAAGCGCACGCCCCCTCGTGACATTTACGTAACAGCGTACATCCGAGGCTTACCAGGGCGGCCGTGCCGAAGCCAAACTGCTCGGCTCCGAGCAGTGCGGCAATAATGACGTCCCTGCCGGTCCTCATCTGTCCGTCCGTCTGAACCCTGATCCGATCCCGCAGACCATTCATCACAAGGACCTGCTGGGTTTCCGCCAGGCCGAGCTCCCACGGACATCCGGTATGCTTGATCGAGGATAGCGGGCTTGCACCGGTCCCGCCGTCGTGGCCGCTAATCAAAACCTCGTCGGCGTTGCCTTTGGCCACACCTGCGGCAATTGTTCCCACACCAACTTCGGCCACGAGCTTGACAGAGACCTTGACGCCCGGATTGCTGCATTTCAGATCGTAGATAAGCTGGGCCAGGTCCTCGATGGAATAGATATCATGATGAGGAGGAGGCGATATAAGTGTCACGCCGGGCGTCGAGTGCCGCAACATGGCGATTTCCTGCGTGACTTTATGACCAGGCAACTGGCCGCCCTCACCCGGCTTGGCACCCTGTGCTATCTTGATTTGTAACTCTTTGGCATGGGCGAGGTAATTCGCGGTCACACCAAATCGGGCACTCGCGACTTGCTTGATGGCGCAGTTTTTCGAGTCACCGTTGGGTTCTGGCACATATCGCGCCGGGTCCTCGCCGCCCTCGCCGGTATTGCTCATAGCCCCCAGACGGTTCATCGCAATCGCCATACACTCATGGGCTTCCTTGCTGATCGAGCCGTGGCTCATCGCGCCGGTGCAAAATCTCTTGATGATTTCGCTGGCAGGTTCTACTTCCTCAATAGCAACCGGCTGACCCGGTACAAACTCAAACAGACCGCGCAGCGTGCAAAGCTCTTGCGACTGGTCATTCACAGCCTTGGCATAATCTGTGTATGCGTCCGCATCGTCATTCTTGACGGCATGCTGCAATCGCGCCACCGTAGTGGGATTCCACAAGTGTCGTTCACCCGTCCGTCTGAAATGATATTCGCCCCCAAAATCCAGCTCAAGTGTCCCGACAGGACGCTGCTCGAACGCCGATTTGTGGTTAGCCAGCGCTTCGGCGGCGATTTCTTCGAGTCCGATCCCTTCGATCCGTGAGCTTGTACCAGTGAAATACTCATTGACGAAAGTGCGGTTTAGTCCAATTGCTTCGAATAACTGGGCGCCGCAGTAGCTGCGAAGCGTCGAGATGCCCATCTTGCTCATCGTCTTGAGTATACCCTTCTTGATCGCAGCGATATAATTGTCCGCGATTTGGATAGGCTCTATCTTCGCGGGCAGCTCACCCTGCCGTTGCAGCTCGTAAAGCGACTCGAAGGCCATATACGGATTGATAGCATTGGCGCCGTAGCCGCATAAAAGGCAAAAGTGCATCACTTCTCTTGGCTCACCACTTTCCACTATGAGTCCAGCCTCGCCCCGGAGGCCGCGATTGAGCAATCCGTGGTGCACCGCCGCGGTTGCCAGCAGAGATGGTATTGGTGCCTTTGTCCGGCTCATGCCACGGTCACTGATGACGATCAAAGAGGCTCCATCCTTTATAGATTGTTCCGCATTGGCGATCGAAGATTCCAGCGCCTCGCGAAGACTCGTGCCCGGATCAGGCGTATCAGTGTCAAAAAGGGCCGAAATGGTGGCAATCTGGAAATCGTCACGCCTTACGGATCGCAGCCTTTCGATATCTTCATTGGTAAGAATAGGATGCGGCAATTTGAGCTGCCGGCAGTGTTCGGGTGTCTCGGCCAGGAGGTTTCGCTTTTTGCCTGCAAACACCATCAAACTCATCACTAATCCTTCACGAAGCGGATCAATAGCAGGATTGGTGACCTGAGCGAAAAGCTGTTTGAAGTAATGAAACAGCAGTTGCGGCTTGTCGGATAATACCGCAAGCGGCGTGTCGTTACCCATAGATCCAACCGGTTCTTGGCCATGAACAGCCATCGGTGTCAGGATCATTTTGAGTTCCTCACGGGTATAGCCGAATGCCCGCATCCTTTGAGCTATCGTTTGAGGGTCGCTTTCGACCAGTTTGGGCGTGTCAAACAATCCGCGAAGCTCGATTCGGTTCTCATCCAGCCATCTGCGGTAGGGCTTTTGCCGGGCTATTTTACCTTTGACTTCGTTGTCTGAGACTTCCCGCCCCTGCTCGGTGTCCACCAGGAACATGTGTCCCGGCCTGAGACGTCCTTTCTTGCGAATCTTCTCAGGCGGAAAGTCCACCACCCCGGCCTCACTTGCAATCACCGCCAGATTATCTGTGGTCACCAAATAGCGGCACGGCCTTAAGCCATTACGGTCGAGCGTTCCGCCGATCAGACGGCCATCGGTGAAGACCATCGCCGCGGGACCGTCCCACGGCTCCATAAACGATGAGTGATACTCATAAAAAGCACGTTTATCAGTACTGATATGATACTTTGGCCCGAATGCTTCAGGAATCATCATCATCATCGAATGGGGCATGCTTCTGCCTGAGCGAACCAGAAGCTCAAGCACACCGTCGAAACATGCAGAATCGCTCATCTGGGGTGTCATTACCGGCAGTAAATCGCGAATGTCCTGCCCGAAAACCTCGCTGGACATCACGGTTTCGCGGGCTCGCATCCAGTTTCGGTTGCCGCTGAGGGTATTGATCTCGCCGTTGTGCGCGATACAGCGAAACGGCTGAGCGAGACGCCAGTTGGGGAACGTGTTCGTGCTATAACGCTGGTGCACTATGGCCAGAGCCGAAACCACGCGCTCGTCCGCAAGCTCCGGATAGTACTCGAACAACTGCCAGGCCATGAACATGCCCTTATAGCAGATCGTTCTGCACGATAGTGAGGTTAAGTAAAAATCCTCAGCTTTGTCGCCGAATTTTTCCGCAACAAGCCGTTCCGCCCGCCTGCGAGCCAAATACAGACGTCTTTCCAATAAGTTGTCCTTAAAACCGGCTCCATCGACGAAAATCTGCCGAATGTCCGGTTCGGCCACCAATGCGATTTGGCCGAGGCAGCCGGGGGAAGTTGGCACATCCCGCCAACCAAGCACCCTCATGCCGTAGTAGCCGATAGCCGCTTCGAGCAATCTTTCACATTGCTCTCTGATTTCAGGATTATTCGAGCTAAAAACGATTCCTACACCGTATAACGAGGGCTCTGGCAACGTAAAACCCAGCTTCCCTGTTTCAGCAAGGAAAAATTCATGTGGGATCTGAAAAAGAATTCCGGCACCGTCTCCGGTCGTTTCGTCCGCTCCGGCAGCGCCGCGGTGATGCAGATTCAGAAGGACCTGCCTACTGTATTCGATGATCGAATGTTCCCGTTTGCCAGAAATATTTACAACAGCACCGATGCCACAAGCATCATGCTCTCGCCGAGGTTCGTATAATCCTGTTTCTTTACCTTGTATCACTCTTAAAAACCTATTTCAAAACGTATTCTGATTCGCCCATTGGACAGGTTCGTACCATAAAAGAAAATATCTATATATTGTCTATGGAAATCATACGTTTTTCATTTCAATTCAGTGTGAATATTTCTGTAATAGACAATATAAAGATAACTTATATTATAACCTAAAATGCTAATCTGTCGAATATCTTAATTAGAATTTAAGACACAAAAGAATCACAAACAAAGGAAGAAATAAGTGAAGCAGCTTCGATTTTCTTATATCGTGGTGATAGTCTTGAATAAATTCAACCTTATTTGATGATGATGTGAATCGTTAAAATATGACTCAGTCAATCAGAGTTATATAAACGAAAGGAGCCGTACAATGGCAAAAAGAAACTTGTCAAAGGCTTATGGTCAAAAAGCGAGGTTACTTTACTCAGAAAACTCTTCCCAAGTAATCCCACAGCCAAGGTAGCTGCAAGGTTGGGAAGGTCGCTCGGTACAGTAAAAAAGAAAGCATCCAGAATGGGACTTAAGAAATCGAAGAAATATCTGAAGTCGCTTGGTCGTAAACAGCCACGTGATGGCTCAAAATTCGCGAGCAAAACAACCACAAACAGAAGCTATGATAGAGTGACACTGCACCGCTAAAATGGGCTCATTGTCACTCGCAAAAATGATACAACCATGCTACAACCCGAAAGGCCATTATCCACCTATTTCCAGAAAATCTTAACTCTATAAGCTTTTATTTATAAAGAGGTTATGTGAGAGCTAAAAATTCACAAACGTATTCAATGAACTTGCACTACATAAGAAAAGAGCTGACATTGTCATAGGCTACCAGCCCTTTGAGTATCCTAAACGTTTTGTCGTTTCCTGAGGAAAACTATATTCTCATGGTGTTATAGTAATATTGGGATTTATCAAGCTTAAGGAACAGCAATTTCTATGTGCAGCAGCGGGGCAGCCAACGGAGAACCATCGTAAGATTCAGAAACACGGACGCCGTTGAATGCGGGCTTGTCCGGATCTGCACCGATGATAATCTCTACGGCATTGCCGCCAATCCAGCCTGGCTGGTCGATGAGCTCCTGGATAATAGGGGCGATGTTGGCGGTCCGGATCGTCTGGTCTCCGGCGTCCCAGGGATCCGGCTGCCACGGCACCTTCGCCTCAGTCTGGGGGCGGTTGGATATCACAAAAGGTGCGACAAAGCCCTCAGAGTTCGGAGTAAGATGGCCCCAGATGAGAAAATAGGCATCATCAGTACCATTTAAGATCTCATTGCACACGAACTCGATATAGGCGCTGCTTATCACCTCTCCAGGTGCGATGTCGATATCTCGAAAAGTCATCCCCACCAATTGGGGGCCGCCATTGTCGATGCGATCATGGACAAGTTCCAGGTCTGAGCTTTCGTTCCAGTTGTAATAACCGACAGTCAGCGCCTCCTCGGCGTCATCAGTGCCTGCTGAGATCCTGCGTTCTATCACTGTGTGACCTGGTATCGGCACAGACAGGTACTCTGCGAGGACGATCAGATCCCGGCTGTCAACAATGCCGTCACCCCAGGGCATTGGACCAATGTCACAAAGAGAATAATCTGTGCTCTACCAATGTACACAGGCAGCAGCGATCTCATTTATGAACTTCCCGATGAGCATTTGCTGTAGACTTTTCAGTTTTACAGTGGGCCCATTGGCGGCTGACAAGCACAGGCGTGCTCAATCGCACTGATTAAACGCTCCGTGATTTCCGGCCATGGCAAATTATTCAGATTTTCGTCAGGTACGCCGCACTTATTCACAAGCCTGTCTTTCAGACGTGCTTTGCTCAGCTTGAAAGAGCAAACAAAACCGCCGACGTAGACGAACTTCACACCGAACTGTGAACTTGTTCGCCCGATCCATCAGGCCACCCGCCGATAGAACATCAAGAGCCCGCCACGCTGCAATCAACTGGAACCACGAGGGATTACTTTTTCAGCAGACCCTGCATCTGGAGCCAATCGGCGAACCGATCTGGCCACGTGTCGCAGGGAAGATCCTGCTTGTTCATGCCAAAACCGTGTCCGCCTTTCGCATACACGTGAAGCTCAGCCGGTTTCTTGGCGGCCACCCAAGCCTGGTATATCGCCACGCTCTGGGGCGCGAGACCGAACTGATCATCGCTCGCGGCCACCACAAACAAAGGCGGTGCATCGCCACGAACACCGTCGCCTTTGATCGCCAAGTCGTGAGCCAGGTATATGGGAGCGACGAATCCAGGGCGAGTCTCAGCCGTGTAGTTGTAAGCCACCGAGGCGGCTACTATGCCGCCGGCCGAAAAGCCCATGATGCCGATTCGGTCCGGGTGGACTCCATAGTCCTTGGCATGGGTACGGACGTGTGCCATCGCGGTCAATCCATCGGCCAACGCCAGTTTGATGATTGGAGCAACCTTCTCCAGGAAGTTGCCGCCCGACGACGCTTCCAGCATCGGGTTCTCGGTCTCGCATTGCAGGAGCCGGTATTTCAGGACAAAACACGTCACTCCCTTGGCCGTCAGATAGCGCGCCACATCATATCCCTCGTGATCAATGCAAAGCATGCAGAAGCCGCCTCCAGGGCAAATCACCACGCCCGTGCCGTTCGCGGTCCCTGCTTCCGGCTGGAAAACCGTCAACGTTGGCTGGGCTACGTTGACGATCACTGGCGTCATCGCCGGGCCGAACTTGATTTGCCGCTTGGTGTGCTTCCACTCTTCAGATCCGGGCGCAAGCCCGTCATACAGACTGACCACCTTTTCCTCTGCTGCGTGCGCCATGGCTCCAAGGGCCAGAATTGCGCCCAGCATCAATAAAATGAAATTTTTCATAAGTACCTCCAAGATAATGGTCTTGATCTTAACGTACACGATTACATCCTACTGATGGCCGGACGACAGGCACAACATGTCCCGTTGTGACGAGATGGACATCGCTTTGATGATCCCGCTCATTCTCATTACTTCCAGAATCTGATATTTTTGAATTCAGGGCCGGCGTGGAGGGTGAATCCGGCGATCTTCCCGTTGTCGTTCCGGGAGAACTCCACCATGCCGTAGGACCTCACGAACCGATCCCCGCCCAGCTGCCGCAAAACATTCTCACCCGGGGGATCACGGAAGTTGCGTTGAAACACCTCGGGCACCCGCGGCGCCTTGAGGCGCAACTGATCCTCCCGGACATATACGCCGTAGGTGATCTGCAATTCCTCGCTGTAGTACTCGCCTTCGTATTCGTTCAGTTGGCCGGGGCGCAAGGGCCGTTCGTCCAATCTCTGCATGGAAGCATGGTGACCATTTTGATGCCAGATCAACTTTGTGGTCTTTCCGCTCTCCGACGGAGGAAAGGACACCTGCACATCCGCGCCCTTGAGGAAATACTCCGTGGCTGATTTCGGGCACAGCTCCAGGAGCGGAGCCCCCGGCGGCTGCACGTACAAGCAGTTGTCCTGGGTGGAAACCACAAAGACTGTGCCGTCGTCGATGCAGTATTTCCCTGCGAAGCCCGCATAAACGGCGGGATCAACCTGGGCGACCGGGTACGTGACCGGAGCGGGCGGGTCTGCGGGTTTCTCCTTCGGAAGATCCAGGTACAGATCGGCAATCTCGTAGGAGAGCTTGGTGGTGTTCAGCGCGTAGTTCGCCAGGCAGATCACGGTGAACTGGCGGTCCGGAAAACGCAGGAAGAACGCGTTGTAGCCCAGAGAACCGCCCTGGTGGCTCACCGTGTGGCAGCCCCTGTGCGTGCCGATCCGAAGTCCGAACGCGTAGGTGAGGGTGTCCCCGCTATTGAGCGTGCCGCAGGTCAGCCGGAGGGTGTTGAAGCTCGCGCCTCCGATCTGGTTTCGGATGAAGCTCTGATCCCATCGATACAGGTCCTCCACGGTCGTATAGAGCCCGCCGAAGCCAAAGTCCCGAGTGTCGGGAGCCACGTGGGTGCGCCGGTATTTCTCCTCTCCCAGGGCCGCATGTCCGATCGCCACATTCTCCCCGATTCTCTCGGGATCGCGGTGGTAGGAAGTGCGCATCATCCCGAGCGGATCGAAGAGGTGCCTTTCCGCATACGCTCCCACGGACATTCCCGTCACGCGTTGGACGACCAGGCCCAGCAGAAAATAGCCGGAATTGCTGTAGCTTTGCGTTTCGCCGGGGCGAAAGTTCAGTTCCTTCTGCCGCGCCAGCAAATCCAGCACGACTGGTTCGGGATAGGTCTCGTCCACCGGAAGTCCCTTCAAGAACGAGAGCACTGCAAAATCGCGGATCCCGCTGGTGTGGTAGATAAGGTGTTTGATCTGGATGGGAGCCTCGTACGCGGGGAGTTCCGGCACGTACTTGCGAATGTCGTCGTCCAACGACATCTTGCCTTCCTCCACCAGCAGGGCGATGCACGCCGCCGTGAATTGCTTGGTGACCGACTCGATGTTGAAGGCGGTGGCGGTGGTGATGGGACGGCCGGTATCCATGTCGGCAATCCCGTACGCGCGTTCGAATACGATTTGGCCTTCGTCGACCACCAGAATCGCGCAACCGGGGCCGTCGGCCTTAACCGTCTGCGCCACCAAGTGGTCCATCTGGTCTTCGGTCGCGGTGGCACGCGCCTCGGCAGCCATTGCCCACACAACCATGGCCCCCAGAAACGAAAGCGGCAGAGCCCGCAGATGAATGATTATGGTACCCATTTCTGTGCTCCTTTCTCAAAAGTTTCTGTCCCCTGCGTGGGGATGTGTTGTAGTCGCCTCCCAGGATCCGTTGCGTTCTACGATGATCCACGAGCGACTCTACTATATAGGTCGAGTCTCATTCCCAAATATTTCTGCTTCGCCACCCGTTTGGGCACATACTTACCTGTCAAGCGCCAATTAGACCACCCCGGACAGCTGCTTATCCTATTTGATTAAAGGCACTTATTCGCTCGATGCTCCACCCTGGCGTTCTGCCTTCATCCGGAACTATACTGGCCAGAGAACTGAACTTGATGTATATTGAGGTAACGAGATATGTAGAGCTTAGACGGGCAGTCGCCAACATAGTTTTCATTTCAGATCAATATATACCCGTAATGGCGGATAGACTGCTGGCTTTTTAAGAAATTCGTTGAAATAACGGTGTAGTTTTGTTATTAAGAGCTTGAATTTTATTGGAGTGTATCAGGAAAAGTGTCAAAGCGTGCAGAAATGCCGTTCGTGAAAGTAAATGGGAAATTTGAACTTAAACGGATTGTTTTTGCTATGTGGTGGAATAGCCCGGTCCATGCATTTTCCTTTAAGGATGTCACATTGGGAAAAAAGACCGAGAGGATCGATGACAAGGAAGTTAAGTTACTTTCGCTAAAAAGCAAAGGGCAGGGTGTATTTGGAGATCACTTTATCAGTTTAACATGCGAACTCCCAGTAGTCGGCGCCTATCGAATTAGCCTCAATGCTGTCAAGGAACCTGCGCAAGGCAAGGTCCAGTTATTCATGGATGAGGCTCCCGACGGTCCTGTGGCGGATTTCTGTGTCGAAAAGAGACAACCTGCACCCGGAGTCGACCTCGGTACGTTAGAATTGGATGAAGGGCCTAACAATCTGATGTTCAAAGTAGTGGATAAGAATGAAAAATCGCAGGGACGAGCTTTCGACGTGACGAATGTGATTTACGAAAAAATCGAATATCCTCGCGTTATAAAACTAAGGTTGGTTTGTTCAATTGTAGAACTTGTGACATATAAGGAGAACGAGTTATGGAGTTGAATTTGAAAACAAAATTTAAAACTCAAATCTTAACAAAAGGTCTTACTACTTTGTTGTTAGCTGTTGTTATTGACTTATTCCTATGCCAAACCAGCGCTATAGCTCAAAGTCAGGAGCAGGGGACGTTTACTGTCACAATTGATAAGTCTGAAAATGGCAGTATCAAAATTAGCCCGGCCCTTCCAGAAAATGGAAAAGTAAAAGCAGGCACAGTCCTAACTGTTACGGCTACCCCTGATTCCGGTTACGCCCTTGATTCGGGATATTATTCACAGCCAGGTATGTGGGGGGTTATGTATTATGAGTCTATGGCTTCACCCTTCGCAGTGACAATAGATCAAGACAAGCACATCGGGGCGTCGTTTATCAAGGCATCCGAATTGGAAGGTTTCAAGGTTATACAGGATGTGGTCTATGCCAAGCCTGGAGTCAAAACTCTTAAGTATGACGTTTTCTCACCTAATGGGGCTAAGAACCTGCCATGCATCGTCATTATTCACGGCGGTGGCTGGTCCACCAACACCGAAGACATTATGCGAGGTCTGGCTCGAGAGCTAATAAAAGGTGACGATTATGTGGTTTGTAGCATTGATTATCGCTGGATCGGAAATCGAGATGGCGATGAAAAACCCAACACTATGGCCAATTTGATCGAGGATGTATATGGGGCGATTGCCCACATCCAGGAGCATGCCAAAGAATACGGCGCAGATCCAACCCGCATTGCAGTCACCGGTGACAGCGCTGGTGGGCATTTGTCCGCAGCAGTAGCTGACATGACTGATATGATTGGCGATGGTGGCTTTGGCATCAAAGAAGGTGTTTTCGAATACAAGCCAACCTATATGCCCAAAGGCAAATCGGTAGCGCAGGTGCGTAAAGAAATCACCAAAGCTATCAAGGCATCCGCACCTAGCTATGGCGTTTTTAGTGGTGACTTGCTAAAGCTTTTTACTGGCGATCAACCGCAAGCATGGCTAAAGGCAATTTCGCCTATTGATAATATCCCGAACGTGAAAGATCGTGCTGTGCCTCAATATCTCACGCGCGGCACAAACGATATGCTTATTCGCAATGAAGCGGTTCAGCCATACGCAGATGCATTGAAAGCTGCGGGCCAGACTGTAGAATACGTTCAGGTAGAAGGAGCGAACCATGCCTTTTTCGACTGGAAGCCTGACGCCAGAACCAAGGCTACATTTGCCCAATACGGCGTACATTACGCGTCTAAGATGAAAGCCTTTTTCGATTCTGTATTCTATCCGAACAGATAGATAAACATAATATGGAAAATTCACTTCAATGATCCTCTGCACACCATATGAGAAATTACTTTCAGCATTGGTATTTTCAGCCAAATTATGAGGATTTGGTATAAGGTGTACAAGGAATTCTTATATACACCTTATTTTTTTTATCAGTAAGTGGCTAAAAAGCTGTCTCAACTGTAAAGTGTATCTATCGCTATGTAGTGTTGTAGCGGTACTAGGAGTCTGTCGGAGAACTTCATATCAGGACAAGTATTCGTGCCATTCTCCT
>CAZHBL010000088.1:0-13568 GCA_964530105.1 uncultured Pirellulales bacterium
GAGAATGAGCGGACGATTTCGCGCTGGCGTTGGATTTGTTCTTTTCTTTGATGCTCTTTCGCCACGTTGTCGGCGATGCCGAGCAGCCAGGAAAAGAACGAATCCGGCTTTTTTAGTTTGCCCATATTGAAATAGGCCCTTACGAGTGCCTCCTGTGCGGCTTCTTCGGCACGGTCTCTGCTGCCCAGCTTGCCGGCCAGGTTGGCCAGCAGGACCCCCTGATAGCGTCGCACAAGGTAGCGATAATCGTCCGGATGGCCATCCAAACATCGCTCGACATAGAATTTGTCATTCTCAGACATCTTAGCACCTCAAATTCTCAAAGAATTCCACCGTTAGGCGTCCTTTACAGGACTGTTCTCGCTATATAGTGCATGTTTGGCCGGATTTGCGACAGAAAAATAAGAAAATGTTCAGATTCTGACTTTTTTGCTTATAATTGTATATCTGATATCAATTGATTTAAGCTTATGGTTAACTATTATTATTCGATAAAAAAGCAAATGTTAATGGCAGGTTAATTATGAACGAACATCAAACGATCTTATATGAGTTGCCTTGGCTATCACCTTTCATTTTATGTTTATGTGTGGCCGTGAGAATGGGAATGGCCGAGCAGTTGACAGAGGATAAGTACGTGGGAACTATCCATAACGATACTGTTTGGAAAGATACTAATGGCGATGAGATCTGGTGTAACGGCGGACATATGATCACCGAAGGCGGCACTTACTACTGGGTAGGCTACGAGACGAAGCCTCGGATGGGATTCAGGAACATCAAGCTGTATTCCTCCACCAACCTTGCCGACTGGAAGTTTGAGAATAATATCGTCAGACGTGAGGGCCCGTTGTCTATACTTGGCTGGGCAGGCCGGCCCGGTCTGCTCCATAACATGGCAGACAAGAAATATGTTGTTATCATCGAGGCGGATTCCGGGCAATGGGAAAGACATAAGGTTGGTTTTACCTGCTGTGATACTATTAACGGAGATTATCAATTCGTTCGATTTGTGTACCCAGAAGGGCAGCGATCCACGGGCGATCAGTCTGTCTATCAGGAAGGCGATGATGGTTATTTGGTATGCACTCTTGACAAGTTAATCGATGGAAAACGGTACCTTAATCAGAGTCTGGCAATATTCAAGCTGACGCCGGATTACTTAAATATAGAAAAGAAGGTTTACGAGGGCTTCGATAACGTCAATGGTAATCCGGCAGTGTACCCGCGTCATCACACCGGGCGGGAAGCCTCTCACATCATCAAGATAAAAGGGACTTATTACTGGTTCTCATCGGGATTGGAAGGATGGAATTCTTCTCAGACGAAATATGCTACAGCGACATCCCTTTCCGGCCCGTGGTCGGATCTGAAGGTTCTTGCGACAGAGCCGGTCTCGAAAGATTCCTTTAATACGCAGCACGATTTCGTCATTCCGGTAATTGGCAGTGAAGCAACAACTTTTGTGTACGTGGGGGACAGGTACAGCCAGCACCACGGTCGCGGGATTGGCCGAAATATTTTTCTACCCTTGATTTGGAAAGACGGTGAGCCAGTGCTTCAATGGTATCAGACTTGGACAATTAACACAGCCACAGGACGCCATCAGTAATCCGGCTCGATTGAAAATTGTATTCGATATAAGGTAATAATGCAGAAAGCCGGGACGAATAAACCCGGCTTTGTGCGTAAATTGATCGTTTTGAAGGAGGACGTTCAGTTGTCTATAATTTTACCTCATCCTTCGATGAGGATTGCCATTTCAGATTTATTTTTCCCATGTTGGTAGCCATTTTTATGTTGTCCTGGCCGGCGCCGATGGTGCCTTTTGCGGTTCTTTTGAACATGTCAGGTTTGCTGACTTCCAGTGGCAATTCGCTCTTGATTTCTCCCATTTTGGTCTGGGCCTGAAGCTTGGCGGAAAGGTCCCTGGGCGCAGTAAATTCGATATCTCCCATATTCGTGACCAGATTGACTTCTCCGCCGGCCATATCCTTCGGTGCGATGAATTCGACATTGCCCAAATCCGTGCGTAAATCGACATTTCCTGACGTGTTAACGGCCTTCACGTTGCCCAGGTTGGTGACGGCTTTGATGTCGCCTTTGAGATTGGACATATCAATGTTTCCCAGATCGGTTTTAACGTCCGGCCGGACACCGACTGGAACTGCTATATAAAAATCTACGTTTATGTTTTTCCACTTATCGCCATCGGACTTGACAGGCTTGATGTAGTATCTTTCATTCGATGATTCAACATTCATTCCCACCTGTTCGACCATCTGCTGTGCTTCAGCGTCCTTTTTAGCTTTTGCCCGGATGACGGCCTTTACATCACATGTGTCGTCTTTGCCGGGCTTTAAGGTAATATTGCCGAGGTTGTTTCTGACGATGAAAGGGATGCCGGGTTTCACTTTTGCAACGAAGTGCATCTCTTTAGTGGCGACGAACTTGCCGTCCTTGTCTTTCTCGATTTTGATATTTGGAGTCGATCCGTTTTGGGCGCCAGTTGTGTTCGGCAGGACCGGCGCCGGGGCGGCGATTCCGGCAGGCGGAGCGACAACTGCTACGCCGGTGGAGTGCGGCTCGACCTTTGGGACGACCACCGTTGGGGCCGCTGGTGAGACAGGTTCTACAGCCACCGGTACTACAGGTAAAGCGGGAGCTACTACGTTTGGCGTTGCAATTTCTGCCGGCATCGGCGGCATAGCCGGCATTGGGGGCATCACGGGCATCGGGTGAGGTTCGGGAGCATGGCCGCTTAATTTGGCCTCCTCATGCGTCTTGGCGTATTCTTTGCTCCACTGCTGCATCTCTTTCTGCCATTGTTTGAATTCTTCGTTATTGGCCCATTGCTCCCACCCTTTTGCCTCGGCTTGCGCCTTCAGAGCATCAGCGGAAGCTTTTGCCTTTGCCGCTTTGTCTTTTACTTTTTCAGAGTTCTCTTTTGCTTCTTTGGCTTTTATTTTGGACTGTGCGGCCTGGATTTCAGCTTGCCTGGTCTGGACTTCGGATTGCTTAGCCTGGACTTCGGCCTGCCTGGCCTGGGTCAGTGATTGAAGCTGTTGTTGGAGTTTTTGTTTTTGGATTTCGAGCTGCTGGAGTTGGGCTTGTAGGGCTTGCTTCGCTTGTAGTAACTGTTCTTGTGTTTGTGGTTCGTTCTGGTCTTGCCCGGTCTCTAAGGTTTCCTGAGTCTGTGATGGTTGTACTACGGTTTGTACAGGTTCGGCACTGCTGTTTTCTGTTGATGGTTTGTCCTGGGCCTGAGCCATTGGAAGGATGAACGTGAGCATAAGAACGATTGTGGTGATGATTGTTAATTTCTTCATTTTTTGGTACCTCCAGGTTTCTTTTTTTAGCCAGTTTAATCTAACGAGCAAACGGTTTGAGTCTTCGAAGAGTCCGAGCAGGCCGAGGCCCGGCTCTGTTGGTTTTGTTAGATATCTTCTCGCCACATCAATCAGCGTTTGGCGGTATTCGCTGATTCTTTCCCTCAATAGTCGCGCTACGGTGGCATCACAGCACAATTCTCGCAAGTGGTGCATCTGGCTACGAACAAGCCACAGCAACGGGTTATACCAATAGATAACCTGTAGCAGCATGTAGAAACCATGCACCCACAGATCGCCCCTTTTAATATGAGCCAGCTCGTGCAGAAGCATGTGCTCGGTGTCTCTGCGTGTCATTTTTCTAAGGTAACCGACCGGCATAAGCAGCACCGGCCGGACTACGCCGAAAACGGCCGGACATGCCACTTTTCGAGTCAGCACCACCTTCGGTGCCCGGCGAAGTCCCAGACTTTTAGAACATCGAGCTATTGCGTCGTAAAAGGATTCCGGAAGCGATGCCGTCTTTGCGAGCTTGTGGTCTTCTTTGCGTAGATGCAGCAATTTGAGGACAAGCCAGCCGCCAAGAATGAATATTCCCACCAGCCAAGCCGCCATTGCGTAAACCTGCCAGACCGGCTTAACATAACTTGTGTACAGAGATTCGCCGGGTGCATTTTCCAAGCCAGTAAAAACAACTGCCGGCTGCTGCTTAGTGACAATGTCGTGAGAAGATACTGCTTCAACCGGAGATTCGGCTAAAGAGTTTTCAAAATGTGCGAGTATCGTAGCCGTTGCCAGGTTCAGATTCTCCCGGCGGCTTTCCTGGCCGACTATTTGTTTGGCTAAAGGTTGCAGGCCGGATGTGACACTGGTTGACAGAGAAATCGTCGGCGGCAGGACAAGCTTGACCAGTACCATCAGCCATAGAGCGTATCTGAGTTGCGGCCAGGCCCATCTTCGAATAAGTAAATCGACGCAGCCAATCAGTATTATAAGAACGCCGACCTGCCAGAACATTGCTATTGTCGCGCTCCACCACAACTGTGCGATGTGATTAATTTGTTCGATCATTTTGTCTCTCCTGATTTCTCGCTTTCGTTTTGAAGAATTTCGATAAGCTCTTTTTTCTGTTTTGCGTTCAGTTTTTGTTCTTCCAGCATAAAGTGCACCAGCGGTCCCATTGCGCCGTCGAAAGACTGCTCCAGCAGCGACCGAAACGCGCTGAGCCGGGCCTTGCGCTGCGAAACAAGCGGCTCGTACACGCTTGTATTCGACTGCTTTTGTTCGCTGACGGCCTCTTTTTCTACCAGCCTGCTAAGCATCGTCTTTAACGTTGTGTATGCCCACTTGACGTCCCTGGGTAGCCGGCTCATTATGTCTCTTGCCGTCGCCGGGTATTTTTCCCATAATGAGTTCATGATTTGCCATTCTGCTTGTGTCAGTTTCATATTTTAATCTCCTTCTACAAAAGTAGAAGCATTCTACTACATATGTCGAAGCAACCAAGAAAATATTACAAAAATTCTCGAAAATTTTTAAAAACGGCGTTTTTGAGCTGAAATTGAGGAAAAATTTTATATAAAAAGCGATCTTTGTATGATTTTGAATGTCCCGGCAAATGCTATTCTACAGGTTTGCCGTAAACTTCCACTTCAATATAGTGGTTTAGATCATCGGTACTATTGCCATTACTGTAAAGCCGGACATAGCGAGCTTCGATACCCTTGGCATTAATAAGCTCGCCCTTATTTGTTTCGATATAGTGCATATCAGTCCCGACACCGAGCCCCGCCGAATTGTCGGTGTCATTGTTGAATAGTATCCTGACGTTCGTGATAAAATCGCTATCGTCGGCGGTTTGCACGATGACATCCAGATAAGCTCTTGGTTGCTTATGATAATGCCATACCACCACGGCGAAAATCTCGTGCAGCGTTTCGAGGTCGATGGTCACATGCTGTAACAATGGGCCCAACTCTACGAAGCTGCCGTCGGCGGCTTCTTTATCGCCGTCAGTGATCATCTCTATTTCACCGACAATAGGCTCTTCATCAGTGGATGCTACCGGCTTGCCCAGGGCTACATTTGTAGTTCCAGCCGGAGCAAGAAAAGGCGGGCGGTCGCCCGGGTCGAGCTTCCTAAGATTACTTACTCTGATGGCCTCTTTTGTGCCGACGAACATTGCATGGGGCAATGTTATCTTCAGCGGCGACAGCTTGGATTTGTCTTTTTTACTTATGCCAATAGCTATGACTAATATCACTGCTAAGACAGTTATGGCGATTTTTGTTATTGTGTTTTTCATGATTATTCCCTTACGTAATGGTTAGAGATTATGCCTTACTTCTTTTCAAAGCGTATAAAACTCACCTGCTTCGTATCAGAACAATCGATTGCCGCTATCATGTATGACGGTGGCCGAACATTTTTTGATATAGACAAAATGGTTTTTTCGCGGATTTTGTGTGGAATTTGTAAATAAAAAAGACCGGGCAACGAAACCCGGCCTGTTAATTCGAATTGCTGGCAGTTAGACGATGTAAAATCAATCCGCTTTTATTTCTTTTAAGGACTCTACAAGCTCCTGCAATTTTTCGTCGCTAATTTGTTTGTTGGCTGAAAAGCCTATAACCGTTTCGTCCGGCATGACAATCATCCGGGTGAATCTTTCTTCGCTGAGATTTTCAATATCGAAGGACTCAGGACTTGCCTTGCCGAAAGCTTCAAGATAGTACCGGGCATATTCGGAGCCGTTCGGATGGGTATAAAGCTTTACGCCGGATGGAGTCTCCATGACAAGCTGCTGGTTGGGTATCCATACCATTCGCTTTATGTCGTAATAATCTCCCTGAACTGTAATGATTGTGTTTCCATCATTGCTTTGTATCCCGGTTATATACACTTTGGCTCTTGTGCCAAGTGGATCGATAGTCTCTATCATAATGATCTTTTCCATCCACGGCAGTTTTTCAACTGTGTATGCAGTATGGTTGAGCCCGGTGCGAATATCTTCGGCGGTGCCCTGCTTTGGTTCGACCGGTCTGTAATCCAGGGTAAGGTTCTCGACCTCGTATCCATCGGGAACGTCCGTGCTGAAAGCGGACTCATCAAGGTCGAAATCGAATGCGAATTGGTCCATATAAATAGTCTGTTTTGCCGTGGGGTGTTTGAGTTCTATCTCGACCGGAAGCTTTGTTTTCGGATCGACCCATACAGTAAAGTCATTGTACTCATTCGGTTTATGTCTGAAGCCCTGGAGCACTTTGCCGTTTACCGTTTTCGTGCCGAGTCTCTCGGTGGATTCCTGCTCGAATCGCTTGACCATGTCAATAATATCCGGGTCATTTTTGGGGCCGAATCCGATAAGCGTTGTAACTATCGCTTTCATCTGGGCCGGTTTAAGTTCTACGGTTATTGCGTCCTCTCCCCGCATATCGATAATATGTATGTCGCCGTTTTCAACTTCCTGCCGCCTTTGTTGAAGGTTCAGGTGATAGACCTGCATTGTCGGGTATTCGGGACCTTGTTCCCGGACTACTCTCTGCCGGCATTTGTATTTTGTATGGTTGCTAAGTTGCTCGATGACCTGTGACCAAGCGACGCTTGCGCCGTCGATCGGGACGCCTAAGTAATGTATGCCGATACTGACGGCAATAATAATCGCAGCGGCTGTGGCTATTTTTGTGACTGGACTTTTCATGATTACGCTCCTTAATGTTCGAAAGACGATTACTCGGGTTGAGGATTCCTGTTCGGCCTGGTTGAAGACAGAGAGCATCTGCCTGCGTAGATTTTGTTTGTGCTCCGGGTTCGGCTCGGTGTCGATATTCAGCCGACCAACGACTTTTTCAAAATCGGCTTCGTCTTTGAACATTATATTTCTCCGTCATAAACGGTTTGTAATTGGTTTCGTAACTTGTTAAGTATTCTATGCAGCGTCACGCGGACGTTTGCCTCTTTTACCTCTAAAATCTGTGCTATCTGCTCGTATGAGAAGTTTTCAAAGAACCTTAATGTGACAATGGTCTGGTGCCGTGGCTTCAGCCTGAGGATGGCGGCATAAAGCCCCGGCCAGTCCGGCTCGAATGTCATATCGGCGCTGCCGGCGGCTGCCGGTATCATCGAGCCGGCCGCCTCTGCGAGCAGCTTTTTACGCCGGGACGATTTTCTGATATAGGCGTTCGCCTGGTTGGCTGCTATGGCGTACAGCCAGTTACGAAAATCCTGCTCGCTTTGGCCTTTGAAGTTGCTTATCCCGCGGGCCACGTTAAGAAAGACCGCCGAAGTTACATCCTCAGCTATTTCCTTGTTAAAGAGCCGGTAAACGCAGAAGCGGAAGATCCGCTCGTAGTACATTTCGTAAAGCCGGCCAAGCGCTTCGGCCTGTGTTTTGGCCCTGAGGACCAAATCGTTATCTTCCGTTCGTTCAACAAGTTTTGCCATAGCACTCCACAGAACGCCTTACGGTGCAACCATTGTCGCCACTATAATTGCGCGGAGAACCGTTATGTTACAGAAAATTGTACAAAAAAATCCCCCAAAATGCCTTTTAGCACTAAAACTGCTGGAAGTTTTAGATTACATAGGAAAAATCGTAAATCGACAATCGTAAATCATAAATCTATTCGGCTTCCCGCCAAAGTCTCGGATGGTCCAGGCCTTCGCTAATACACCAGATATCTTCTGTACCGTTGTTGGTCTCGTCCACGAAGTCCCGTCTGGCTTCCAAAAATGTGCTGGGGATTGGAACAAGCCAGCCCATATTCCGGCTCCGGTTAAGCCCAGGTCCTTCAGGAAATTTTTTCGTATCATTTCCATGGTCATATCCTCAGAAAGATTTTGCGACGATACATCCACAGAACAATCAGCCAGAGTATGAGCAGCACGATAGCATGCTGAAGGACCGGTGAGTACGACTCTCCGAAGACCTCGAATATGTTCCGGCCGAAATGACGTTGGACGTTCTCACGTATGAAACCGCCCATCAACTGCCACATGCAGTAGAGCGTGATCGGATTTAGCCCGACGATGACGAACGGAAACGTCCATCGCTTCCAGCCGCGCCACTCGACGATCGCGACGAAAACAACCAGAACCAGGGTGACCCAGCCGGTGCTGTATATCGTCCAGGAGGGTGTCCAGATCCGTTTGACGATCGGGCACAAACCCGTCAGTGCGAGGACTCCGCCGGCAATGATTCCCCCTATACCGAAGAGTGTGAGATATTTTATTTTCTCTGCGATTTTTCTGCTATCCCGCAGCAACTGGCCCGCCAACAATCCGAAGATCATAGTCGCAATCGACGGGATGAAGTTCAGCGTCTGGTAGCCCCCCGTGCTGAAGACGAAGGGTTTTTCGCGTGGAAAAAGATTCAGAAACCAGCGGTCGAATGCGGCGGCGAGGTTAGTGTTCTTCTCCCAGTGTGCCGCAAAACCGTTCAGAAAGGACCAATCCGCAGGCACACCGACGCTTGCCCAGTCGAAATCGGCCGCCGGCAATGGATACACTGCGAACGCAAGCCAATATGCCAGGAGAATTCCGAAGGCGGTCAGCCACTGTGTTCGTGGCCTGGTGAAGGCCAGAAGAAAAACAATCGGATAGCCCAGGCCGATTTGGGCGAGTACGTTATTGAAAGACCAGACCGTCTGACGGCTCCAGGCGGACGAGAGGAACACTGCCAGCAGTACAAGTACTAAGGCGCGCCATATCGCGTGAGCGAACATCGACCTGAAGCTCTGGTCGCGTGCAATGCGATTGGCAACCGACCACGGCAACGCGACGCCGACCATGAACATGAATGCCGGCTGAATAATGTCCCATAGCGTGAATCCTGCCCACTGTGAATGTTCAGTCTGGTGCGCGATGAACAGCCACAAACCACTATCGGGATGCAGCCGGGCCACCTGGGCCAGTCCCAAGCCGCTTGAAGCCATCATCAGCATAATCGCGCCGCGATAGGCGTCGAGTGAGACCAGACGCCCGGACCGTGTGTAATCAAGAGTATTTTCATTGATGACGTCCATAATTTAGGATTATATTTGCATGAACCGTCTTTGTATAGCCTCGAAACGAGAATATCGTCAGCAAACAGCGTATCCCTATACCCCGGGAATATGGAATTCTCAAATTTGGAAGAAATTCTTGACAGCGGGGCGGAGAACACATAAAGTAACTCTTCCGTTTACCTCATAGCAATATCTGGCAAGGGGTTTAAAACAGAAAAACAGCGTTTTAACATTAAAAATAAGGAGAAGTACAAAATGGCAACAAAGGTAGCAATTAACGGCTTCGGCCGGATCGGCAGGGCCGTGGCAAGAATTATTATGCAAAGAAAAGGCGAATTGGACCTGGTGGCTATAAATGACCTCTCGGATGCGAAAAGTCTTGCTCATCTGTTCAAATACGACACGGTCATGGGTAAATGGGCCGGAACCGTCGAGGCAAAGGACGGTGCATTAGTTATCAACGGCAAGACCGTTAAGGTTTTGGCCGTCAAGAATCCCTCCGAGCTGCCCTGGAAGGATATGGGCGTGAAAGTAGTGCTGGAATCGACGGGAATCTTCCGTACAGCCTCGTCGCCGAAGGGCGGTTATGCCGACCATATCAAAGCCGGCGCCAGCAAGGTCATGCTAAGCGTTCCGGCCAAGGACGATATCGATGCTACAATTGTTCTTGGTGTGAACGATGAGATGCTGACCAAGGACGTCAACTGCGTATCAAACGCAAGCTGTACGACCAATTGCCTTGCACCTTTGGCCAAGACGCTGAATGATGCATTTGGAATCGAGCAGGGCTTTATGACGACGATTCACGCTTATACGAACGATCAGCGGGTGGCCGACATGATCCATTCGGATTTGCGTCGTGCTCGTGCCGCTGCGGCGAACATTATCCCAACCAGCACAGGTGCGGCTAAGGCCATCGGCAAGGTCATTCCCGAACTTGCCGGCAAGCTCGATGGCTTCGCCATACGCGTTCCTATCCCCGTCGGCAGCATTGTTGACCTTGTGGTTAACGTCAAAAAGGACGTGACGGTCGATGCCGTCAATGCGGCGATGAAAGCCGCCTCGGAAGGCCCGTTAAAAGGCATTCTCGCCTATTGCACCGAGCCGATTGTCAGCAGTGACGTCGTCAACGATTCTCATTCGAGCATCTTCGATTCTCTTTGCACGATGGTTATCGGTAAAACCGTTAAGGTAGTAAGCTGGTATGACAACGAGTGGGGCTATTCGAATCGCAGCGTCGATATTATGGAAAACATGGCCGCTATGTAATCCTAATGATTGGGAAGGAAATGGCTAAGAAAACTGTTGCTGATATTGATGTTAAAGGCAAGAAAGTCCTGATGCGGTGCGACTTTAATGTGCCGCTGGACGATAACTGCAACATCACCAGCGATGACCGGATCGTTAAGGCACTGCCTACGATAAAGAAGATATTAGAGGGCGGCGGTGCGCTGATTCTTATGAGCCACCTCGGCCGGCCCAAGGGCAAGAAGGATGAAAAGTTGTCTCTGGCCCCGGTAGCGAAAAGATTGTCGGAGTTATTGAGCCGGGAGGTTATTTTCGCGGATGAATGTATCGGCCCGGAGACCAGCGCAAAGGCCCAAGCCCTTAAGCCGGGCGATTGCATGCTCCTTGAGAACCTGCGCTTCCACAAGGAAGAGACCATAAAGGACAAGGCGGCTAAGGAAGATGCGCAGCTCCGGCAGGCAAAAGACGACTTCGCAAAAGAGCTTGCCGGCATGGCGGATATCTACGTCGACGACGCCTTCGGCACGGCCCACAGGGATAACGCCTCGATGTATACAGTCCCGCTGATGATGGAAGGCAAGCCCCGGGTAATCGGCTTTCTTATTGAAAAGGAGTTGAAATTTCTTGGTAAAGCACTTAGTAATCCCGGCAGGCCTTTCGTTGCGATACTTGGCGGAGCAAAGGTTTCGGATAAGATCGGCGTGATCGAAAGCCTGATCGGCAAGGTCGACCGTATCATCATTGGCGGAGCCATGGCGTATACTTTCCTCAAGGGCAGGGGCAAAAGCATCGGCAAGAGCCTGTGTGAGGACGACTTTATCGACAAGGGGCAGGAATTACTGAAGCAGGCGGCTGATGCGAACTGTGAAGTATTGTTGCCCGTCGACCACCATGTGGTTCGCGAGTTGAAAGCCGGGGCTAAGCACCGCACCGCCGTAGGCGACATCGACCCTGGCTATCAGGCCGTCGACATAGGGCCGATGGCCGCCCAGAAGTTTGCAAAAAAGATTGTCGATGCCAAGACTATCGTCTGGAACGGACCGATGGGCGTTTTTGAAATCCCACCTTTCGATGAGGGGACAAAGGTCATAGCTCTGGCCGTTGCCGAGGCTACGGACAAGGGAGCAATTAGTATCATCGGCGGCGGCGACAGTGCCAGCGCGGTCAATATGCTCGGTCTGGAAGACAGGATAAGCCATATTTCCACCGGCGGAGGCGCTTCGCTGGAGTTTCTCGAAGGCAAGGTATTCAAATGCCTCGAAATCCTCGATGAAAAATAATTAACATCTAACGATTCGGACGATGAAAAAAGCCGGAGATAATTTGAAGGCACTTGGGCTATTAAACTATGCGACGAAGCCCAGGATAAGAGGATATGGCAAGCGTTGAACAACTTGCTGAAGGATTGAAGATGCGATTACCGAAAGCCGGGACAATTGAAGTTGTGCCGTCGATCCTGAGCGCGGATTTTGCCCGGTTGGCCGACGAAATTGCCGAAATTACCCTGGCCGGGATCAAGATGGTGCATCTGGATGTGATGGACGGCCATTTCGTGCCGAATATTACTATCGGCCCTCCGGTGATTGCCAAGCTGCGCAAGGTAAGCGATCTGGTTTTTGACGCACATTTGATGATAAGCGAGCCGGCGAAATATGCCGAGTCTTTTGCTGAGGCCGGGGCCGACCATATCACATTTCATATCGAAGTGGCCGATGATCCGCTGAAGCTTATCGATAATCTGCACGATTTGGGCTGCAGCGCGGGGGTATGCCTGAATCCCGAGACGCCGGTCGAGGAAATTGCCGCCGTGGCGCCGCATTGCGACATGGTTCTGGTAATGACGGTCCATCCGGGCTTTGGCGGGCAGGAATTTATGCCGGACGCGGCGGAAAAAGTCGCTCGAATCAGAGATATTGTCGGAGCCGATATACGTATCGAAGTCGATGGCGGTATAGACCCTCAGACCACGCCAATTGTGGTTTCCTATGGTGCCGATACGCTTGTGGCGGGCAATGCAATATTTGCACAAAACGACCGTATCAATGCAATAAACGCCATTCGAAAAGCCTGTAAGTAATTTTTCTGGCAAGGTTGGCAACTTTTTGTTAAAATCCCCCTCAAAATCATCGAACGTATATTGTCGTGGAAAGACCCTGCGTGAAACGCAGGGCTAAGTATAGGTTGCTATGACCAAGAAATCCGAATCAAAGTGGAACGGTTTTTCGCTGAAGCCGCGTAAGGAGATGCCCGAAGGGCTCTGGATGCGATGTCCGGGCTGCGAGCATATGCTCTATAAGAGCACGGTCGAGAAGAACCTTAACGTCTGCCCGGAATGTAACCACCACTTTCGCATTGAAGCAAAAACTCGAATTTCTTATCTGGTCGATGAAGCTTCTTTTCAACAGGTGCTTGGCGATTTGACTTCCGATGATCCGCTGAACTTCAAGTTCAGGGAAACCACTTATAAGCAGCGAATCAAAGACGATGAAAAAAAGTCCGGTGCCAGGGAGGCTATGTTAATCGGCAAGGCCTTTATCAAGGGCAGGGGCGTGGTGATGGCGGTAATGGAGCCGAATTTCCTAATGGGTTCCATGGGTTCGGTGGTCGGCGAAAAATTTTGTGCCGCGGTTGATGCGGCAATCGAAGAAAAAATGCCTCTGGTCGCAGTGTGCTGCTCTGGTGGGGCAAGGATGCATGAGGGCGTGGTGTCACTGGGGCAAATGGCCAAGACGTCCGCTGCCTTAGCAAAACTGGATGAGGCCGGCGGACTTTATATCTGCGTTCTGACTGACCCGACAACCGGCGGTGTCACGGCGAGCTTTGCGATGTTGGGCGACTGCCTGATTGCCGAGCCGGGGGCGCAGATCGGTTTTGCCGGACCTCGCACTATCGCCGAGACAATTAAAGTCGAGCTGCCGGAAGGATTTCAGACGGCCGAGTTTATGTTAGAGCACGGCTTTGTGGATATGATTGTGCATCGCAAAGA
>CAZHBL010000089.1:0-13448 GCA_964530105.1 uncultured Pirellulales bacterium
TCCTCATATAGAGCGCCAACAGCGTCACAACAATCCTCAATCAGCCAAAGATTGTGTCTTCTTACAAAATCTTTAACTGCCGACAAATTGAATGGATTACCTAATGTGTGGGCCAGCATAACAGCACGTGTGCGTTTGCTAACGGCGCATTCGAGCTGGCTCACATCTACGTTGTATGTTGGGACTGTAACATCCACAAACACCGGTACAAGCTGGTTCTGTATTATGGGATTCACTGTCGTAGGAAAACCTGTTGCCACCGTGATGACTTCATCGCCGGGACACAGACGTTGCCGGCCCAATTCAGGAGATGTGAGACAGCAAATGGCCAGGAGATTGGCCGATGAGCCGGAGTTCACTAACACGGCATGGTGTGAGCCAAAAAACTGGGCAAAATCACACTCAAACTTCTCAGCAAAACGACCGCTCGTCAACCAAAAATCCAAAGCCGAATCAACCAGGTTCTCCATCTCATCGGCATCGAAGATACGGCCAGAGCACGGAACATGGGTCTTGCCTGCAACAAACTTCTGCTCGCTAAAGGCAAGAGCATGATATTTCCTGGTAAGAGCCAGGATTTCCGATCTTAACTTATCTACTTGCTCTTTCATCGGTGATACTTTTGTGAAACTGAATATTTATCGTTACGCCAGGGTAAGAACAGGTCGTTTATCGTTCCACCTGACCGCTGAAAAATCATCACAGTACTCTTCAATTTGACTCAAACAAATCTTATATGCGTTCATTAGCTGGTAATTTCTGTACCAGTCAACTGTAGCTTCTATCGCCTTTTCTATATTCCAGACAGGATGCCAGTTCAAATATGATCTTGCTTTGGCTATATCTAAACTCAACAAGTTCGCTTCGTGAGGCTCCTCCTTGCCGGACACATCGATCCAACTCCCACTGCCCCAGCAGAACGTTACCATGTTGGCAATCTTACTGACAGATACCACAGAACCATCGTCAGGGCCGAAATTCCACGCCCCACAAAACTCTCCGGGCTCCTTGTACATATTCGAGGCCAAGAGCAAATACCCTCCTAAAGGCTCCAATACATACTGCCAAGGACGAATAGCATTGGGATTTCTTATTTCGATAGCTTTATTATTCTCCAATGCTCTAATGCAATCCGGGATTATTCTGGCTTGTTGCCAGTCACCCCCACCAATCACGTTGCCTGCCCTGACGGATGAAAGACTTTTCTTGTGCTCTTTAGAATCATTCATGTTGAAAAACGAATTTCTGTAGGCTGATGTTACAAGCTCTGAACACCCTTTGCTTGAGCTGTATGGATCATATCCACCTATAGAATCATTTTCACGATATCCCCAAATCCATTCTCTATTCTCATAACATTTATCGCTCGTGACATTAATGATGGTCCTCACAGAATTACTCAATCTGCAACATTCAAGTAAATTCACGGTTCCACCGACGTTGATATCATAAGTTTCTTTTGGATTGGCATAAGATTTTCCTACAATAGGCTGCGCCGCAAGATGAAAAACAATCTCAGGTTGACTTTCCTCAAACACTCGGTTTAAGCTACGGAAATCCCTGATATCCCCAATTACATGCGTGATTTTATTCTTAAGACCGGTGACTACAAAATTATCTCTCTGGGTGTAAGGCTCCAAAGCGTAGCCAACAACGTTTGCTCCCAACGTTTTCAACCATATGGAAAGCCAGGATCCTTTAAAGCCGGTATGCCCCGTTATCAGAACTGTCCTATTTCTGAAGATGTTTCTAAACATGAATCATCCTTTATACAAGCGGAGATCAGACAATCATAATCGCTTTCTTCGTTCTATCCGATCAACGAGAGATAAGTTCAAAATGGACTGTGCATATGTCAGATGCATCGACGATATTAAGCTGTTTGGCAGTACGGATAACGATTGCCGTAGCTATTAGCGCTGGCATGAGCAAACCAAGATGTACTGCCAAGTATGTATTTCACCTCTATATGTCCTGCGCAAACTTCGTCCCCGTCGGTGTACCAACCGGGAATTTTGAGCCATCTATATAGAAAGCTCAGCCTGGCTTTGAAAGCTCACCGCAGTGAACACTCAAAACAATCAGCAATATCTAATTTTCTTCATCAAAGACGGCTGGATTAACAGAGAAGTTTGCCACAAGCTTCTCCGCCGTCTGGAACTGAGGCCGCAGTTGCAGGCATATCTTTGCTTCGAGTAGCGCCTCTGGCATTCTTTCCATTTTGGCAAGTAGCTTTGCCAGTTCTAATCTCCAGTAAACCTGGCCATATTCCCGTGCCAAAGCCTGACGATAACATTCTATCGCTGCCTCGTTGTTGCCCTGTTTACCGTAGATATTGCCTAAAGTTGCAAACATCGAGGCGGAAGCATCAGGCTGAGAACACTCTACTTCGAGTAAATCCTTTGTTTTCTCCCGAGTCTGCCCTGCAAGGTCGTCGTATTGCATATCCTGAAGAACATTGGTTACATAACTTAGCCGGCCAATATCATCACCGGCAGCCGATATGGCTAAATAAGGACGGCTGAGATGATTTACATATATGTTTACGACATCCTCAAACAGCCTGCCGTCAAGCTGCACCGCCTTTTCGAATTTCGCTATACAGTCTTGCGTCTTACCTTCCAAAACATCGAGCCAGCCCGCCACAAAACAAGCTATCGGATCACACGGTGCCAGGCGAAAACCTTTCCTGATCCTCTCGGCACCGGAGTCGTCATTGAGAATGAACTTTTCTATTTGGCCAACAATGCTGTACATAGGGCCGTATGTCGGGCACACTGTGATGGCCTTGTGAAACTCGGCAACGATATCGTGAATAGTCGGTGCCAAGTCATCAGTGAGGATAAATTCATCAGTGTCAAGGTGTGTTGTTTGACAGATCGAGCGCCAGCGATACACGTTTAGCCAGTGCCGATACCTGATATTGTCCGGCTGATAGTCTACTGCTGCTCTTGTGTGAGAAATCAGTTCGGCGTACTCGGCGTCTGTCCCCTGCCAGTTTCTGTTTATAAGACCTTTTTCTATATCAAGAGCCTTCTGCCAATGCGTCTCGGCGATGCGGGCATTGTTGGCACCGACAAGGGCCCAGCCCCAGAGTATACATCCTCCAAGAAGAACACCAGTCCGTAGAAGTGTGGAATTCCGAGACGGCGTAAGTGCCGGGACAACTCTTCTATGCCTGCTCTGACCTGGCCGAGCCAAGACCAACAATAGGGCACAGAATATGGCCGTTAGCATAGAGTTGGCTGGTAGATGCTGGCCGAAATCGCTTAGGCTGTGGATAAGTATCGCGGAAATACCAAAACACAGTCCATACGCCGCCGAGCGAATAGGCTGCCTGGTGCTGTGAATGTTTCTGAAGCAACTTGACCAAACAATTACTCCCAATATTATTAGCAGACCCAACCCGAGGAGTCCCGTCTCCTCCAGCACCTGTGCGTATTCGTTTTCTGCGTGTGTGGCCAGCGCCGTAATCGTGGAGCGATCGAACATCGGATAGACTACAGAATGAGTCCCAAGGCCGGTCCCGAGTATTGGGAACATGGTCCACGCAATTGCTATGTCTTTAAGTATTTGTAAACGAAAATTCTCAGCTTTGTCAAAATCTCTGAGGCTCGCCAGCCGATCGTAAACAGTATCAAAACCCATATACAAGATGCAGGCAAAAGCAAAAAATGCCATAACAACTATTATCCAGCCATAACTCCTACAAGACTGTCGTGAGGCAAATAGTAATGTGGTTAAGGTCATGGCGACAAGCATGCTGATTATACCACCACGAGTCAAAGAGACAAAAACCGCTGCCGCACAAAGACCTATCACGACTACGAGCAGCCACAAAGACTTGCCGGAACCGGCGGTCAGGTAATCGACAACTGTTGGCAGAGTTACTTTTCTGCCGGCAAAAGTCTCATGCAGTTTGACGCAAAGCCAGCCCATCGCCGCTCCAATTGACAGGTTCATAAATTGACCGAAGTTGCTGTGATTGACAAACGGCCCTGAGAAGCCCCTACAATGCTTGCTGGATATGAACCAGTAGATTTTGTCGTTTCCAAAAGCGTTTTGCGCCAGAGCGACAGCAGCAATGATACCGCCTATTACCGTTACAGCTATCAGAAGACGCTTTATCTGTTCGGGGCGGCGAAATACATTAAGAACAACCACGAACACTCCTGCAACCGCCAACACCAATCGCAGGTCGTGCTTTGTAGCATTCGGATAGAAACTAAAGGTCATTGACTTTAGCACATCATCAGCATTTGACAGATCACCGAGAAGTTCTGTTTTTAGAACCGCTGTATTCGGCGAAATGATACTCACAAAGCCGGTAGGCAATGGGATAAGCTGGAGTATCGCGACAAGTATGAATAGTCCCACCGGCAGGTAACTCCAACTCCAAATCATGCCTTGATGGCGGTCAGACACACGCTTAAATAAAAAACACATGACAATGGCGCCTGATAGAGCGATGACAATCTCTTCGCTCCACGCATGCACTACTCCAAAGGCAATTGGCATAAAAGCCAAAAGACATACGAGCAACCGTTCGATTATGATGTCGAACTTCTCTGAACCCCCCCACGCATTGTCAAGAACTGCTCCGTACTCTCTCATCGGCATGCTTTCCTTGCGCCAGCAGGGCGAATCATCTGTATATCTCGGCCTTCTAATGCTCTTAACGGATTTTCGATACAAACCTGTCGGGCGACTGCCTGCCCCAGTTTGATGCTGATGTGTCTGAAAGCAGCATTCATATTTGGCCTTCGACTGTCCAAGTTGTGAGCATCCGTCGCCACAAACGAGGCCCACCCCGAACTCAAAAAGTACCACGCAGCATTTTGTGAGACAGGACCGAACTCACCAAGCACACTGCCACAGGTTATTTGCAGGTGAGCACCGCGAGCAAGCCACTTGAGTACCTTCTCAGGTTGTTTTGCAAGAACAGAGTGCCGTTCTGGATGCGATATGATAGTCTGAACGCCCAAAGAAGCAAGGCCGACAATTAGTTGCTCTATATCTATGAAGATTTCGTGTGGAAGTTCCAGGAGAATATACCTGCCACCGTCTGCAAGAGTAAGTATTCTGTCAGCCTCAAGAAGGTGGTATATTCTCTCGTCCACGCGAACATCTCCGCCTGGTACTACAGTAAGGCGGATGTCGTTACTTTCTAATTGTTTGTTGAGGGCAGAAACTTGTTCTCTGATCTGTGCGGCTTCGTTACAGTCGCTAAACCTACCTAATTGATGCGGAGTCGCTATGACATCAGTCACGCAATCGGCGGCCAATGCCCTGCATAAAGAAAGAGACTCCGATAGTGTAGCAGGCCCGTCGTCGACACCAGGCAGACAGTGACAGTGAATATCAACGTAATGCTTTCGGATAGATTTCTTGGAACTTATCCTTTCGGCCACAGTCAAACTCTCATCAACGTTTTTCATTATGCCTTTAACTTCTTACTTGGCCACCCTTAAACATGGCTGCACCACTTGTTTCGCAGCAATCTCTACGATACTTTCAACTGCTCTTTCTTTGTGGTGTTGCTGTCATAACTGTAATATCCATAATGGCCATAACCGGAGTAATAGCCATAGCGGCCATGCTTTTGTGAAACATCATTTACTATTGCTCCGAGGATGTAACCACCAACGCTCAACAGGCTGTCTCTGGCTTGCTTACTTTGTCTGCGAGTGGATTTTTCCGCCCTTAGAACCAAGAGCGTTACGTTACAGAGAGCCGATAATATTTGGCTATCCGCAACCGGTCCAACCGGCGGAGAATCTATGATTACACGATCATACCGTTCAGAAAGGTCCTTTAATATCTTGGCAAATGAATTGCTGTTTAGCACCTCCGAAGGGTTGGGAACATCGGTCCCACAACTGAGGATATCGAGGTTTCGAACCGGCCCGGGCCGTATCGCATCTTCTATGTTTATTGCTCCTACGAGTAAATTAGACAGCCCCTCTTCTCTGCTCTCGATTTGGAAAATATTGTGTTGCATCGGCTTTCGCAAGTCGGCGTCAAGCAGAAGTGTTTTTTGTCCGGCCTGTGCCATTGTAATAGCCAGGTTACTCGCTACTGTGCTCTTGCCGTCACCAGGAGCTGGAGAGGTTATAAGGATGGTCTGTGCTTCTTCTTGGGGAACGCCGAAAAACACAGCGGTACGTATCGTTCGATAAGCTTCAGCAACGATGGACTTAGGTTCGAGATGCGCCTTTTGTCCATACCTTACAGCATTTGACATCGCTGAAATAATCCTGCCTTCGCTTTCAATCGGCGGACTGACGGCAGTAGTTTTCGTCTCACTCCCGACGCTGTCGCAAAGTGCTGCGATACATACGGCCTCATGTGTTTTTTTGCCAGTACGCTGAACACACCTAATAGACTGCAATTCAGAGCGCACCCTTCGAGCACGTTCCATAATGCTCTTGTTTTCTAATTCGACCGTATTATCATCGTATATAGATAAAGACCTGCCTGTGATCGTATCTGAAGAAGCGGTTGCTCTTGTTCTTCGATGCCCCCCGGCAATGATAGTCATGAATGAATCCCATACTTTATGGCCCGGCAACGCAATGGCCTTTCCCTTTGACATCTTTGGTATGATCCCAAGGATGGGGACGCCGAGTACAACTGATATCTCGTCGGGGGAGCGGAGTCGATAGTCGAGTGCATCACGAAATACGGCAAGACCGCCACCAAGTGCGAGGCCCAGCGCCAGAGCTATTGTCATGAACTTTGCCTTTTCCGGTTTTGAAGGGCTATCTGCCGGGCGTGCAACTTCCAATATGCTAATGTTAAGTGCCCCCACATCTTCTGTAACATTGAGTTCCTTGATGCGGTCGTCAAGAATATCACAAGTTCTTTCAGCCCTATTTAACTCCGACTGGAGCACTGAATACTCGGCAGCTTTCACGCCCAAATTTCGTGCCAGCAGGTACTGCTCATCAAAAGACGCCTGTAATTCATCCTCTCTTTGCTTGGCCGATATCCACCTTAGCTGGATCACTTCAATATAAGCATCGGCAAATTCCTTCGTTTGGCTCTCAAGCTCTTGTTTGATACGGTCAATCTTCGTATGAATCGCTTGAACGGTCGGATGATCTTCAGTACAATGGTATGATACATCTTCTAACTCCATTTTCGCCTGTCTTAGTTCGGACTGCAACTGAGTTTCATTGTCGCTGACAAACACACGAATACCAGCACTAGCCGACGCCGTAGCAAATTGCCTAATCTTAGCTGGTTCATTCGCCATACTCTTGGCTGCTTCGAAATCGGCTTTTGCGTTCAGAGCAGCCAGTTGTGCTTCGGTTAACGCATCGGACAACTTGGTCAGCCTCTCAAAAACGACATTCCCACCCCTATTGTCAAACGAAACCACCTCATTTTTCCTGGTAAATTCCAGCATTTCTGTGAATTTGCCCGACAATTCCTGATCACGTTTAAGTTTTTCTTTTTGAAGAATTCTTAGCACTTCGGAAGAAGTGCTGCGTTTGCGGGCCGAGTGATATCTGACATAGGAAGCCGTCACAGCATTGACAATCTGGGCCGCTTCTGTCGGATATGGAGAATCAAACGACACTGTGATGATATCATCCCTCCTCCCGACACTAACATTCAGATTATTCTTAACATAAGCAGTTAAGTTGTCCACGTCGGCAAATGTTTTAAACTGTCTCATTTCTGCATTGTCAACCACATCAGCAACAATCGGAGTAGATTTTAGCAATTCGCCCTCTGTGTAAAGGTAGTTGCCGGATCGAGTCATGACTCCTTCAAAGTCGCCAATAATCTTAGGGCCGTTTTGTTCGACGTATACTCTTGATGTACTTGTGTAAATTGGCGTGGCCTTCAGAAGATAAAGAAATGTAACAACCAAAGACAATATGGTGGTGACAAGAATGGTCCACCTGTGACGCAGTATAAGATGCAAGGCTGTTTGCCGGAACTCTTCTTGTTGCAACTCATAGCCTTGTGATAACGGCAGATTCGAATTTCCTTTTTCGAATTTATTATTAGCCATATTTTCTCTTTAATTAGGCTCTCCAAATACTCCTTCTAATTGATCCCATTTCTGCCGATGTCTGCTCCGACTCTGATCTGAAGCACATCAGCCAAAAATTGATTCACACGAGTTCGAAGTGTATGATCCACATATATCACATCCCCAGGTTTGATTCTGACGCCATATGCATCGGCCAAAGATTTGCTGTCGACACCAAACGTAGCCGACATAATCTTACCATCAGTATCATGTCGGAAAACTTTCACATAACGAGGATCCGCAATCATGTTGAGCCCTCCGGCGAATGCCAAAGCCTCCATCAAGTTATATTGAACATCCGGGGGATAAGGAAAAGCATCGGGGCTGTTAACAAGCCCCATAACAGTGAAGACTCGTTCGTTTTCCCGCTGGTACTTCACTACTTCACAGACAACCATAGGTGGATTACAAACATACTTGGGATAGTAAGCGTCTATGACTAAGGCTTCTATTTCCGCAATCGTTTTGCCGGCGGCGGGTAATGCGCCGACAATTGGCAAGGTGATCGTTCCAGCTTCGCATACGCGAACCAGGTAGGGTTCATAATCCTTCCGACCGTATACCGGTTTTAGCCATGCAGAGAACTCAGAGGACACTACTCGCAAAACAGCGGGCATCTGCAATTCCAATACATCTCCGCGCATTACTCGATACGCGCCGATATAAGGCTCTGCTTTGATCGAGCTATCTGCTTCTGAGTCGGGCATCAATGGCCCAGCCGAGTTGAATTCTTTTATCTCTTCCATTGATGATACTGGACCTTTGCATCCTGTTATACAAGGCAAGGAGAATACGAAGGTACATACGAACAGTTCTTTCCAATATCGGAGATTTTTGAATACCTTGCTCAATTGATATCTTCTGTATTGTTTCAAATCTCTGTACCCAGTACATTCCTTGCTACTACACTATATATCGTTACTATCAGCTCATAAAATGGCCATACAATTCCTGGTTTTGTTACTCCATAAACCCTGTTTTTATATAGAAGTTACCAAAAGGCCTATGTCGGATTTGCCTCATATCTGCTCAATGCTTGGTATACGACAGGATTATACGACACAATATAAACATCCGTTCCTGGGTTTCGACGCTTGAAAACCTGGTACTGTAATAAAATAAAGTGCAAAGTAACTTCCTGGTGATTTAGGGATTCACTCGTCCTCACTTCATGCCAACTGAAAAAAATGCTTGACTGAAAACGTTGGATTTGATAGAATGAAGCAAGTTTACTTAGGGGGCTTTCTACGGGAGGGAAACTCAGGCCTTTAGAGCGATTTGGAGGAATCCGCTCGACATCAGGATGTGCTATACATACAACAACAGATGCCGTTGTCGGACAGAGATTTATTTGCCAGGGTGATGAATATGAGAACGATTATTTTGGGCAGTTTGCTTGCTTTGTTTGTTTTACTGCAGTCAGGATGCCAGACAATAATAGTAAATGGTAAGAGGCTCGAAGGCATAGCAGGCATACGTTTAATGCGCCCAGACGACCCAGCAAACAAGTCCTATTGGGCGAAGGATATATATAGCGGCCAAATAGATTGGAGTACGAAACAACAAGATCCTTGTCGGATTAAATATCACTCTTCCTACTCGGTAAACCGCTGGATGGCCGTTGAGGGAAGGTTCGACAACGGGGCAAAGTATCCGGTTGTCCTGGATACAGGAGCATCTATCGCTCTTTTCGTGAATGATATCCATATCATGGAAAACAAGCTGGCCATTTATCCACTTAAAAGCAATAAAAACGATTCTGTCGGATGGGGAAGATGCTATCTTCCGGAACTGCATATGGGGCAAGTAACATTAGCCAACTGGCCTTGTTTCTATCGAGAGCAGCATACGGAGGTTCAGCTACTTGGACTACCGTTTGCCAAAGGCAAGGCCATAATAGCAGGACTCGCAGCTCTGCGGAAATTTAAATATATCGCGTTTGACAGTGTAAGGGAAGAAGTGGAGTTTTCACTCGAGGACGCGTTTAAGCCCGATCATTCGGATTTGTGGACGCAATATTCCTTTGCGATCGAGGAAGATTTAGGCGGCAACATTTTCCTTTTCGTTAAGATCCCCATCGCCGGGGAGGAAATTGAATTACAGCTTGATACCGGCAGCGGTAGAGGACTGGCAGTCGCCGAAGAGTTGTGGGAAGGAATGCAGAATAAAATCCAGCACATAAAGCTAAGAAGGGGCAGAGACTTATATCCATATATTGGATTGTTGGCCTGCAAACGGGGCATAGTTCCAAAACTTGAAGTCGGGAATAGAACCGTCAGAGAAGCCCAGATTTCAGTTTTTCCAAACGACAGTCCTATTGTGAACGAGTGCTCCGGTCTACTGGGGATGCAGTATTTTCAAGACACTGTGATGGTTCTTGATTTTGAGCGGAATTTGATGTGGGTGAAGAATACGGCGAGCGATTAGTCTCCTGTTACAATTCTTCAATCTCGATACACGCGTTTAAACAGGAAATGTGCCGGAATAGTCCGGCACATTTACCGAATTCAATTTCAAGACACCTATCATCAAATCCCAGCTTTATCTTCTTTAAGTCACTACGGCACAATTGAACTGCGGTCTGACGAATTTCCTCCAGTGTTGTTATCTATTATCAGCCCGCCTGCGACAGCTCCCGCCGTAACAGTAGCAGCAGTACCCAATCCCATTCCCAAGACTGCCGGTGCCATCGCTATCTTCATGGTCCCGATACCAATAACACTTTTTCCCAGCGTGCCGGCTACAGTCCCGGCTGTTGCAAACGTACCAATTGAGGGTATTTGACCCAAACTTTGTGCTCCAACTATCCGGGCAGCAGGTATGCAAACTGTGAGAACGGGGTTTGGAGCACCTTCGCACGCCATTGCCGCACATATGTTGGTCACTTGGGCGGCAACTAAACCTTCAGACTGGGCCCACTGGGGTAAAGGCGATTCTTCAACAACTTTCACACTATTCCTACTGAGGCCCACTTTTCTTACAAACTTCTCGAATTCTTGGCCCAAACCGCTCAAATCGAATGATTCTCCCGTAGCATCGGTCCTGTATGTTGCAACCTCATGGCGCAATATCTCCTTAGAGCCATAGGCATCTGTTGCCGCTTCGAAAACAGATATGCTCAGATAAATATCCTCGATTTTCGGGTCAAAAAGATATACAGCGTTAATTTTGGATCTGATAGAATCCTTGCCTGACTTAACAAAAAATGGCTCAGACAAGGCCCTAACAGCTATCATTTTACCAAACACCTCCGTTTCGAGTTCTATCGCCGTTAATGTAAATCCCAAGCTTCTCGGAAACGAATCGTTAATGGACGACAGGCCAAAGGTTTGTTTCCACGTTTTTCCGACTCTCTCCTTTGTTATCTTTATCTTTAGCGATTTTATAGACTCATTGTTGACTTTCGCCCAAAAAGCCATATCTTCACCTACTCCTGACATATGCCGAGTGTTTCTATCCAGAATAAATGAAAATCCTGTCGAAGAAGATTGATTGGTGAGGTTCGGATTCTGATCATTTCCAGTAAAGAAATACTGAACTTCATTGTTTGATAAAGAATCTTTCCTGACCTCAAATAGAGTTTCGACCTGGTTCCTGAACTGTCCCTTCCCAGTGTATTCTACAACGGAAACCATTTTGAAGTGCTGTACGCTTTCCTGCTCTACTGCCAAGCCGGTAGTACCTGATGATACTGACAACATTATACTCAATGCCATTATCATATAAAAACCTTGCCTGCCCAAAAAGCATTTTGTCTCACTCATGTTCGAAATAACCATAAATATCTCCTTTCAAAATTTTCGTCTATTCACAATACAGCTTTTTCACCTATACTTTTTAATATTCTAATCGGATGAATCATGTGTCTATCTTACCAGGCATATCCTGGTTATGAGGCTCGTAAAGCCCAGTTGTGTGTATCCCATGTTCTTATGTCTCGAAACTGAATCTGCTTTCAGTGATTATTTTGTGTAATCTTCAATCACGACATCCGTAATCTGAGGGCTTAGAAAAAGCTTATTTACCATAACGGCGTGCAAAGCTGAGATCAAATCTTCTACAATTAAGGTTTTGAGCACATAGCCCGAAACACCTGCTTTGAATCCGGCCACTACAAAATGCTTGTCGGAATGTGCAGACAAAATTATAATTCGCTCAGCAGCATTATTTCTAAGAATTTTGCCTGCGGCTTCAATCCCGTTCAGTTTGGGCATACTAATATCAATAAGAACGATGTCAGGTAACAATATCCCGGCAAGCTCTACTGCAGTTTCTCCATCTTTCGCCTCGAAAACCGAGTAGCAAGTATACCATGTCCTTAGCTCTCCGAGACTGAGTTATCGGCTTCTGGTAGTTGTTCTATATACTCTCTTATCACTTTGTCAGTGATCTGAGGACTCAAAAAATATTCATTTGCCATTACCGTGCGGAGTGCTGGGATCAAGTCGTCGAATATAGAAGTCTTGAGCACATAGCCCGATACACCCGCTTTGAGCCCAGCCATTACGTAATGCTTGTCGGAATGACCAGATAAAATTATAATTCGTGCAGCAACATTATTTCTTAGAATATCGCCCGCGGCTTTAATCCCACTCAATTTAGGCATATTAATATCCATAAGTACCACGTCCGGAGATAATTTCTTGGCAAGTACTACAGCGGTTTCTCCATCCTTAGCCTCGCCAATAACTTCAATATTGGGCTGCTTGCTAACTAAAGATTTGATGTTATCTCGGATAGCATCATTATCATCAACAATTAAAAGCCGTATACCCATATTGTTATCATCCCTCGTCAATATCTTTGATTAAGTGCCATAGTGTGGCTGTTTTGATACAAAAAGGCATAACATGATTCACAAATAACTTCCACATACTCCACGGATTTGAGAAGTTCTCGATTACGCACACAAGGCAAATGCCGCTTCTTATGTGAATTGATCCATGCGTCACCTATTTCATTATGCCTGTCGGGTAGAACATCTGCCAATTTAACCAGGCTATTCCGAGTTCTAATGTTCGAAAAGCCCAGTAGAAAGGACGATAGAGATAGGACAGACCGTGATTCCAGCTAGCGAAAATCCTGTATGTGCAATAAATGAACGAATTCGTCAGACAATTCTTAGAAAAGAACGTTCGACCTCGACCTAACTGAAGTGTCCCAGCCTGTGGGCTGGAAAATGGTAGCTACAAAGGAATGAATAAATTGTCCGTCGAGGAGGAGACTAAACTAAACAAATCACAGAGTATTCAAGTCATGCATAAGCAACACTAGTCAACCCTTCACTTATTGCGTACTTGACGAGCTCAGCTATGCTCTCTATACGTAGTTTTTTCATTAATTGGTTGCGGTGCCATTCAATAGTCTTGGGGCTAACGTACAATTCTCTTGCAATTCGTTT
>CAZHBL010000090.1:0-13298 GCA_964530105.1 uncultured Pirellulales bacterium
GCTGTGGACCTCGGTATCAACAATCCATGGACCATTTATGGCCCAGCTTTCTCTCCCGATGGCTCAACCATATACTTTGATGCTAACTCTAAAGGGGACGGTTATGGAGATAACGACATATGGCAGGTGAAAATCCTGCCGGTCGTTGATTTCAACGGTGATGGGAATATTAACACCGATGATTTATTGATACTCATTGGCTATTGGGGCCAGAACGATCCGCTCTGTGACATCGGCCCAACGCCGGTTGGTGACGGCATCGTGGACATTAAGGACCTGGAAGTATTTATGGGCTACTGGGAGAAGGAGAATATGCCGGAAGCTCCGGAAGAAGAACAGTAAATAAATTAGATAAGGCACTTTATTGCCGTCCGTAGCAGTAGGGTGTGCAACCTGCCCCTAAGGGGCTTGTTGCACACGCGGATTCAATTGTGTTATGATACATGCACATCTGTCCGCGTGGGCAAAAAAGGAATTTGCCCACCCTACAAATGCTCGCAAGACTTTGGTTAAGCGGTAGGGTGGGCACTGCCCACCAATCATATTGCGGTGTGCGGTCCTAGGGACTCCTTACGGAGTGCACACCCTACGGGCCTGCAGTGGTTTTGTGTCCATATTGAAAGAAAAACCGGAGAGAGGCCGGAGTCTTGCCGGCAGGCAGTTATTACAGTGTAAGGATTGAGATTGCCGCAGTCGCTCGCCTCTTTGGGGCGAATTCCTTCACAATGACACTAAAAAGTGCTTTTCTCATCCTTGGCAACAGGCCCGAAAACAGGAATCCGTTTTTCCCATCTTAGAGAGTTTAAAAAGATTTTACTTTTCCTTGAGAACAATACGAACATATAGGACTGATTTAGTCGTATTAAATGAATAGAGTCCTAATACAGTGGACGTTTGTTGATGTATTTGCTGTTAAGGAAAACGAAAACTCTTCAAATCGAAAGGAGAATTACCATGAACGGAACAAAAACAAAAGATTTGTTGTGGAAATTCGGATTTTTCATGGCTTTGGCGGCGGTTTTGTATCTGGCCGGCTTTTCGGACATTGTTTCGGGTGTCAAGGTTCAGGCAACCGTATTTCCCCCCGGCGATGCCTGCACCGATGCAATTGCGGTCAATGAGGTGGAAAATCTGTCGTTCGACACCACCGGAGCAAGGTTCGGAGGGCGGGGTCTCTGTATGGTCAGCCCGAATATCTGGTATTGCTTTACCGCATCATGTAAGGGCGACGTTACCGTGAGCCTCCTTGGCAGCAGCTACGATACGATGCTGGCCGTCTATGATGGATGTGAGTGCTTCCCGACGGCAAGTGACTTGATAGCGTGCAACGACGACTTCGGCGGCACTTATCAGTCACAGATTACTTTCCCTGCGATTCCAGGCAATCAATACCTGATAGAGATTGGCGGCTATGGCGGCTCGCAAGGAAAAGGGTTCCTAAACATCAGTTGTGAGTCGGTGTTCGGGCCGGAGAAGCCGGACCTTGGGGACGCTCCCGACAGCTCGAATAACGCCGACAAGACCATGGGGGCATATCCATCCAAACCTTCAATCCAGGCCAAATTCCCCACGGTTTTCGATGATGGCAGCGGCGTTGGGCCTTACGGCCCAGTTCACGTGAATGATCAGCCGGTTGCATATTTGGGCAAAAGCATCACGGCTGAGACCGAAGCCGATAACGGCATCGACGAGGACCCCGAGAACAATATCACACCTGCGGCCAACAGGGCGAACCGAGATGGGGGCGATGACGGCATTGTCCTGCCATTGAATCTGCCGGATTGCGGCTGGGCTGCGATTGACTACGACGTGACTGTTATCGATCCGAACGTCGAGCTATGGGTAAACGTCTGGCTCGACTTCAATCGTGACGGTGACTGGGACGACACAGTCGATTGTCCCAAGGGTTTGGCTTCGGAATGGGCAGTACAAAATCAGTACCTGTACAATTTGCCGGCCGGGCTGAATAAAATCAAAACGGCGGGATTCCTCTCATCGCATTTGCAGGACGGTCCGGAAAATATCTGGATGAGAATTACTCTTTCGGAACAACCCTGGAAAGACGGTAGTAATCCGGGCGCAGTTGGCAACGCAGGTTCCGGCCCGGCGACAAAATACTTGATCGGCGAAACGGAAGATTACTTCTTTATTCCGGACACAACGGTCGATGTGGACTGCCCGTTATGTAAAGATGCGAACGAAGATGGGGTAGTTGATTTCGATGACCTGGTAGTTCTTCTGACTGATTGGCTTGCGAATTGTCCATAAGCGAAAATTTGGTAGTGCCGCCGGCATGACTGATGAAAAGCCGCGGACATAGCGCGTTAGTAATAGCCCGATGTCATAGCGGCAAATTATTAAAACTTAATGTGTACTGCATGGCTTGGCCTTGCTGTCTAAAAGAGGCGGGGCCGGCGGCGCTTTCCAGACCCGGCACAGAGGATTTTCAGTTCGGGTCCAGCCTTTTTTCTGCAGAGCCGGTTTAGTGCTGTAAATTCGCCGCCCGGCTTCTGCGTGATAATATTCGTAAAGCGGTACGATGCATGAATTCTTGCTCTCCGGGCCGTTTGACGGCAGAGCATAAAAAACCGGTTCTGATGATGGATTAGGGCGCTCTGTGGTCAGTCTGATTTGCCGACCTTCATCAGCATAGATAGCAATAAGATCGTCGTGAGCCTGTTTCGGCTCTATAGCATAAAACGGTATCGATTCGATAGAGTCCCACTTATTTGCCTTCTCCACGCCGTCACGGAGCAGATAGTTCCGCGTGGGCAAAACGGAATTTGCCCACCCTACGGGTTCATCCAGTACTTGATAGACCGCTACCGGTAGAGCAAGGCGCGGATCGTCGAGGTTCAGGCGGTACATTATCTGATTGTAATCGTAGCGCGGCGTCGCATTTTCGAGTGAGCCGGAAAATGTGAACGTGTAGGTGCCCTCGAAGAAAATCACCCGCCCGCCTTCTTTGTCGAAAAACGGATGCTGCTTAGGATTGTAGAAGGAATATTTATTATGCGTGGCAATCTTTCTGGTATAGGCCCACGGCCCTACGGGCGTGCCGGCCTCGGCGTACCAGACTTCGCCCAGAAAAGAGCTTTCGCCGAACTGCTGTACGAAAATCGCGATCCATCGCTGGCGGTATTCGTTGAAATAGACGCTACCGTTGTGAGGAGAGATTTTTTTGCCGGATTCTATGTCAAAGAGATTTGTATCCTTTTTTTCCTGCTTCAGCGCTTCGATGACGGAGTTTTTCGTCGAGACATCTCCACCTGTCAGCTCATCAAAGCGCACCCAACGGTGAGGCGTCTGCGATTCGCCTAAATCCAGTCTCGCAGCGTGTGGCGAGGCCGTCCCGGCCTTGCGTTCCGCTGGCATCTTGCCAGCGATAGAGGACAAGGGCAAGATGCCCTCGCCACGGCGGTCAGACGATTTCTTTGGTTCGAGAGCCGTCAATACCTCGTAGCAGTTTGCGTCGATAACATCGTCCCACTCGGCCATGACACGCATACGGACGGCCAGCGGGAATGGCGTGGCAAAGTAATAGTATTCGCGGCCCTCCACATCTACACTGAAGGCGTGTCCAGCCGCCGAATACGGCAGGAACTCAACGCCGGAACGGACCAGCGGCTCGAACGACTGCGTCTGGTCGTTGAAAACCACCAGCCCGCACTCGAGCACCTTGCCGAGATCTTTCAGCCGGGCAAATTCAGCGACCATCCGCTGGCGGCCTTCGTTGTCCCTGACTGTCAGAAGCCCATCCAGCCAGACTAAGCCCGGCTCTTTCATAGGACAAACCGGCCTGCTGAACCCGTCCTCAGCAACGTAGTATTCGAGATCGACGCCGACCGAAGGATCCAGTCCCCCCTGTTCGGGAAGATCCGAAACGGCGCCGGCCGTGGCAAAGTGTCCGAGGGGATAGGAAGGCCTTCCCGTGTCGCCCCACATCCAGAAGAGCCGGCCGTGGTAGATGCAGGTAAACACCGAATCCTGCCCCATGACCTGTCCGTTGAGGACCGGGTTTTTCAGCGGAACCGGAGTGCCGGTCAGAATACTGTCACGGTAGATCCCCTGGCCCGTGACTCGATATAGCCGCTCGGCAATGTTGTGCCGGTCGATTTTTATAACGGCGCTGCCTCCGGGCGAGGTCATCAGCCTTGTTCCATTGAAGCCGAATCCGTCTTTGGGAAATTCATAGCCATGACTTTCGACGAAGAAAAAGACCTCTCTGTCCATCAGGCCCGGCTCGTAATAGGCCACGATTCCGTTGCTGTCCGTAAAATACCGGGTGTTGTTGGTCGAGCGTAATTCGACTAAAGGCACGCCCCTGCCGGTTTGCCGGTCCACCACCTGAATCTTGAAATATTTGTTTGAAAAATCCTGGGCAGACCAAGCCCGTTGTTCAAGAGCTATAACCAGGCTGAACCAAATAAGAACTTGGATGATTGTTGTTGAAATAAGCCGTAGATGGTTTTTATGAATTCTCTTTATTTGTTTAATCATTTTTTTGAACTCCCACGTGGCTGAAAAAAAACTTCAAAAGCATCGGTCGATCCACCGAAAAAACGTTTTCTTTATATCAAACCCAGGTTTTTTCGTCTGTGAAAAACGATAAAAACCACAGGGCAAAGTATGAGATTGGATGCATGATTTCAAGAGGATTTCCTGAAGATTTTTAAGGGCATGTAATTGAAGAAATTGGAAAAGCCAACGATGAGAAAGCCCGGCAGGAAAACTTACGGATACAAAGCTAAAGAGTGTGAGATAATCGAGCTGATGTTAGGGCTTTTGCCAAGTTGAAATATGAATGCCTTGAAAAAAATGTTAAAGTTTGAACATTTACGCTGATTCTTCCGTGTATTTGACATAAATCCATTCAGTGGATAAACTGCTCTTTGAAACAGGAACTTTCGATATCAATTGGTGTGTATAGTATGCTATGGAACGCAATGGCATAATAAAAGATTACCGTTTCAATGATAGGTCGAAAAAACGGCGCCAATGTGTGTCAAAGATGGTTTTGCGATGCGCAACAATACAAAAATGCAGAATGATATACAAATATAAGGTTATTCAGAGGTCTTAAAAATGGAGCATAATTGTCCAAACAAATCACAATATCTATCGGGAAAAAGAATTCTTCCCAAGCCAATCACTAAAGATTATTCCGTGACTGACTTAATTGAAAAAACATTCAATGCTTATAATGCGGGAAGAATAAAAGATGCTTCTGAATTAATTGTAAAAGAGTATTCCAAAGAAGATGTAACGGTTGGAATGAGCCTTGCAGGTGCTCTCACCCCTGCAGGAATGGCTTCTTCTATTGTACCTTTAATTGAGCACGGATACGTTGACTGGATAGTTGCGACGGGGGCAAATATGTATCACGATATGCATTATACCTTCAATCTTCCTCTTTATGAGGGCAGCCCGAATGTCGATGACTGTGCTTTAAGGCAAGCTGGTGTAACAAGAATCTATGATGTTCTTTTCGATTATGAAAATGTTTTAATGGAAACAGACAGAAGGTTAAGGGAAATTTTAACGAAAAAAGAATTCCAAAAAGAAATGGGAACCCAGGAATTCTACCATCATCTCGGCAAAATAATGAATGAGATTGAGCAAGAGAACAAGCTTGGAAAAGTTTGCGTTTTAGCATCAGCTTACAGGGCCGGTGTACCTGTTTTTACGTCTTCTCCGGGAGATTCGACAATTGGCATGAATGTAGCGGGCCTGCAGGTCTTAAGCGATAAATTCAAGTTGAGAATAAATCCGAGTATAGATGTAAATGAATCAACCGCCATTGTCCTTAATTCTAAAGTTTACGAAAAAGGGAAAACAGCAGTAATTCTGGTTGGAGGCGGAAGCCCCAAGAATTTTATTCTTCAAACAGAGCCGCAGATACAGGAAATATTAAGAATTAAAGAAGTCGGACAGGATTATTTTATTCAGATAACAGATGCAAGAGTGGATACCGGAGGTTTGTCCGGGGCAACACCTAAAGAAGCGGTAACCTGGGGCAAAATAGATCCGAAAGAAGTTGAGAAAAGCGTCATAGTTTACACAGATTCCACAATTGCCCTTCCGTTAATAACTGCATATATAATGCAGAATACCGCCCCTAAAAAACTCAAAAAGCTTTATGACAGAAAAGATGAATTAATGAAAAAGTTAAGAGATTCATATTTTGAAAATTTCAGGGAAGCTGCTCCGAAAGAGATGAGCCGGATAGAAGAACTTTTAAGTAATAATTTTTGATTAAAACCGAAAAAGATATGGAAAAAAACAAACTTCTTAAACTTGTAAAAAAACATGGTTCTCCTCTTCTTATTATAGACCATGAAATAATCAGGAAAAACTATCAAAGATTTAAAAAGGCCCTTCCGAGAGTTCAGGCATATTACGCAGTCAAGGCAAATTCAGATCCCGAAATAATAAGAACCTTGTTTAATGAAGGGGCAAGCTTCGACGTCGCGTCTTACAATGAGTTTATAGAGGTGTACAATCTTATTGATAAGTGGAGGGAAAAAAAGAAAGAGTTTTTCATTTGGGACAAAATAATTTTTTCAAATACTATAAAAGACAGGGATACTTTAAGGAAAATAAATAAGTACGGGCCTCTTGTCACTTACGATAACCTGGAAGAGCTAAAGAAAATAAGAGAGTACTGCAGGAAAGCCGGCTTGATTCTTAGATTAAAAGTTCCGGATACGGGCTCGCAGGTGGAAATGGCTTCAAAATTCGGGGCAGAGCCGGGTGACGCTTCAAATCTGATAAAAAAATCCTTTGATTTAGGATTAAAGGTAGAAGGCTTAAGCTTTCATGTGGGAAGTCAGTGCACAAATTTTGAAAATTATATCTCCGCATTGAGCATAACTTCTGAGATACTTAAAGAAGCAAGAAAAAAGGGATATGAGTTAGATATAATTGACATTGGAGGAGGATTTCCTGCGCTTTACGATTCTAATGTCCCAAGGTTTGAGAAACTTGCGGTCATATTAAATGAAGAATTCGACAGGTTTTTTCCGGAAGATACGGAAATTATTGCAGAGCCGGGAAGATTTTTTGTAGCAACGTCTACAACGCTTGTTTCTGAAATAATCGGAAAGGCAAAAAGAGAAAACAAGACTTTTTATCATATTAATGACGGCGTTTATCATACTTTTTCAGGGATTGTTTATGATCACTGGATTCCAAATTTTCATTCTTTCAAAAGAGGAAAAAAAGAGATTTGCGCAGTTGTCGGGCAGACTTGTGACAGTTTCGACAAAATTTCTCTGGCTGAGCATCTTCCCTGCAATTTAGGAATAGGAGATTATCTCTACACAGAAAATATCGGGGCTTACAGCACAGCTTCTTCAACAAAATTCAACGGATTTGAAGGGGCAAAAATCCTGCATGTAAATAACTGATTCTTTGTCTCATTATTTGCAGGCTCAGCTACAATCATGGATTATTAACGAGCCTATAGCTTACAAAAGCAACATTTCTGCTGTCCGGGGACCATGATGGAACATTTATAGTTCCCTGTCCGCCGAAAAGCTTTGCCAGCACACGAACCTCGCCCCCGTTTGTCGGTTTTAGCCTGAGCAGAACATCCTTATTGGCAGGATGCTCTTTCACATCTTTTTCATACGAGAGAAAAACAATATATCTCCCGTTAGGCGAAATATGAGGGAACCAGTCCTGGTATTCGTCGGTTGTTACCTGCTGCTGCTCGCTGCCGTCGGCTTTCATCCGCCAGATTTGCATCGTTCCGGTCCGTATCGAATTGAAGTATATATATTGACCGTCCGGCGAATATTCCGGGCCGTCGTCAAGCCCCTCGGCTGTAGTGAGCCTGGTTTCTTCTCCGCCGTCGATGGAGATTGAGTAAACGTCATAATTGCCGTTACGTTCTGCGCAATAGGTCAGCGTTTTACCGTCGGGTGAAATCCCGTGCCAGTACGAAGGGGCATTGGCGGTAATCCTGCGGGGCGTTCCTCCTTCGATCGGTAAAACATAAATTAACGACTGGCGGCGTTCCTGCGACTGGTCGCTGATGACCAGCGTCTTGCCGTCGAATGAAATGCCGTGGTCATTGTTGCAGCGTGTCGCGAATCCTGTATCTATCGGTTCGGGCTTGCCGCCGTCAACGTCGAGCCTGTATATTCTGCCGGCGCTGTTGAAGACGAAATATTTACCGTCGGGTGACCAGTTCGGCGCCTCGATATGGTCGGTCGTATGATACACAGCCCGGCGGTCCGTGGAAGCTATGTCGATGGTTTCCAGCGTGCTTTCGACTGAAGGTCTGCCTGTGGATTTCGCTTTACCTGTTGTGATTTCGACATTCGAAAAAACCGCTTTTTCCGCTACGTTATTGTCATGTGCACAAACGCCTAATCCGATGTAGAATGGTTCGGAAAGTTTGATTCTGAACGAGCCGCCCGCCGGATGAAGCTCCTCGTTCTCTTTAGCAATCGACATAAAGACATAATCACCCTGTTTTTCTATTTCGATTCTCTTTGGCGCAGAAACGTTGGATTGAATCTCATGCGTCGAGTCTCCGGATTCTTCACGGTATTGAAGCGAAGTAAGACCGTCGCCGTGAACCACGGCGTCTGCGTATGCTGAGCCGGGTTCGAGATTCTGGCGGATGAGCAAACAGGCCTTTCTATGAGCATTGCCTGCCGTGCCTATCCATGAAATATCCGCAGCCAGAGAAATATCACCAGATACCTGTTTCCAGACAAAATGAAACGCATCTTCTGTTGCCCACATATTCCCCCCGCCGCCGGTGATAGTATAGCTCTTTTGATCTTTGTCATATTCAACCGAGCCCGGTTTGCCGACATCACCTATATCGGCGTTCTTCTCAAACTGCCCGATCGATAAATCCTGTGATTGTACTGAGCTTGTTTGAATGAAAATGAAAAGAATAAGAAAGACAGTAATTTTTGTGGTCACGTGATTCATTAACATAAACCTCCGAATTAGAAATAGATATTCATTATTGATTATCCCACAGAGGGAATTTCTCCTTCTGTTTATATAAACGGCGGAGTAAAAGTGTCCCACCTGGCGGAAAAAAATGCACCGCCGGATATGTATATAGCCGAGACCGCCCCGGCCGTCAATATTCAATCCCGATCCGCCTGTCCATGGCATGTCCTTACCGCTCGGCGTTCCATGTGCCCACCAGTAGAAGGAAAAGCACTATTGACATCCGATCTCAGGGTGCGTACCTTCATCTGTATCGATAAGTTATGTGCGCAACTATGAACCTTTGATGCAGGGAGTCATCGCCATATGAAACACCAGACACTTATCTGCTTGATCGCAATCCAGGCCTTTGTTCGTACAGCCGTGCTGCCGGGCATCGGGTCCACGATCGCCGGCGCAGGTGACGCAACCGCACGGTGGTCCTGGCAGCAGCCGCAGGCGAAGGTGCTGCCGACCGGCGAGATGCAATGGATGCCGCAGCCTTTCGAGTTCAAGGTGGGCGAGTCGATTCGCTATATCGACTTCGACTCCGGCAATGACGCCAACGACGGCCTCTCGAAACAGACGCCCTGGAAGCACCACCCCTGGGATCCCAGCGCCGCCGGCAATGCGAAGGCATGCAAGGGCATGCACACCTACATATTCAAGCAGGGCGTAGTTTATCGCGGCTGGATGGAGGCGAACGAGTCGAGCGCCGAGGCCGCCCCTATTCTTCTGACCCGGGACCCGTCCTGGGGCGAAGGGACGGCTGTCATTTGCGGTTCGGAGGCGGTGACAGGCTGGAAAAAAAGGGCCGACAACCCGCTCATTCCGGAGCCTCAGAAGGTCTGGTACGTGGACCTCGATTGGGCGCCGCGCAACGTCTGGATGATGGGCGAGGACGGCATCGTGACTCGCATCATGCTGGCCCGCACTCCGAATTGGAAGATCACCGACCTGGATGACATCAAGAGTGAGTGGTGGACGTGGAAGAACCCCGATAAGCCATTTGACAACTACGCCACCATCAACGGCCAGCAGCGGCATCTGGCGTTCGACAAGGAACACATCAACACCGGCAAACCGCAGGAATACTACCAGGGCGCCATCGTCTGGACTACTAAGGGCTGGGTGATGGGCAGCCCGTTCCCGGCCCGGGTCCTGGCTGTTGATCGCGAGAACGGCTCGCTGACCTTCCCCGGGCAGTGGGGCGGAGGACCTTCCTACAAGATCATACGCGGCTGCCGTTATTACCTGGAAGACAAGCCTCAGTACCTGGACAGCCCGGGCGAGTTCTGGTTTGACAAAAAAGGCAACGGCGGCCGGCTCTATATCCGCCTGCCCGGCGACCAGGACCCGACCACAGCCCACGTTGAGGTGGCCAAGCGAATCCGCATGATCGATAGCCGGGGTATGAGCCACGTGCAGATAAGCGGGCTCACTTTCCGCTTCACCAACACCTGCTGGAACCTGCTCGCCGCGCCTTATTGGGTCTCGCATGAGAGCATCGATGTGGAGCCCGGCTGCGTGCGTCTCCTGGGCAGCGGCACGGACATCGAGGTCAAGAACTGTCTCTTCGAGCATGTTCACAGGGGCGTGCGCCTGAAGGCTATGGGCAACCAGGACGCCATCGACAAGGTGGTTGTGAACGACAACGTGTTCGCCTATAACGACTACGGAGCCGTGGACCTGGAGGACGGCACTGTCTACAACGCTATAGAGCCCCCGATGGGCCGGCTCTATGACGTGCGCGTGATGCGCAACAAGTTCGATCACATCGGCATCCGACCCGACCTGTTCGGCCAGGGCGGGGCCCTGGTAGTGGACTACGCCCAGACGGCCGAGGTGGCCGGCAATATTTTCGACCGTGTTTGTGCCCAGGGCATTGATGTCCATGGCGCCAAGCAGAACCGCGCAGCCACTGACCGCCCCTTTACCCGCATTCTCATCCACCACAACAAGGCCGTCGATACGCTGCTGAACGTGGACGACTTCGGCGGTATCGAGACCTGGCAAGGCGGCCCGGCTTACGTCTATGACAACATCTCGGGCAACCCCGGCGGCTATCGCAACTGGGACCACGTGCTGAGCCCCGATACGGAGGACCGCTTCGGCCACGCCTATTACCTGGATGGGGCGTTCAAGAACTACTACTTCAACAACATCGCCTGGGGCAAGTCCAAAGGCCCGGCCGGCAAGCTGGCCAATACGTCGGCCTTCCAGGAGATCATCAGTTACCAGAATACGTTCTTCAACAACACCCTCTACAACTTCGTACGCGGCTCGCGCCGGCAGGAGCCTCAGGCCGGCCGCGTCAAGTTCCTGGGGAATATCTGGCAGAGTATGGGTCTGCGTGTTTTCCGCGATGCCGACCCGGCGCGCACCGCCGCTGGCAATGAGGCCGCCACCGGATCCCGCCGCAACCAATATGCGATCAACACCGATGCCTACGCACGAAACGTCTTTTACGACGTGGGGGAGAGCTTCGGCGTCTTCGAGCCGTCCGGGCGGTGGCACAGGACGCTTCAGTCGTTCCGGGATGCTCTGGAAGGCTACAAACCTCTGGTGGCGGAAGTGGGCATTATGGCTGAGCAGTCGCCCCTGTGCGATCCGGCCGCACACGACTTCCGGCCGTCCGCTAACTCGGCGGCCCGCGGCCTGGGCGCGAAGGTCTTTGTGCCGTGGAGCCTCTACGAGACGGTCGGTGAATGGAACTTCTATTCCATCCAGGGCGATCCGACGCGCATCCTGGACGAGCATTGGTGCATGGCCCCCTACTACACCGGTCGGGACAACTACTACAGGCACCCCATGTATCCGCTCAAAGGCATCAACATCACCCTGAAAGACTACCAAAACGGTCCATTGGAGAACTGGACCGCGGGTGCCCTGCACTTCAACGGGCGCGACCAATACGCAGTCATCTCCAACGAAGACATCAACCGCACGGTCACCATGGGCGAGAAGGGTGCCCAGCAACGCACCGTCAGTGGTGACGACCTAAGCAACCCAGAGATCCACACCTCGAACTTCTTGATCGAGGCTTATTTCAAAACGGCGCCGGGCCAGACGGATGCGGCGCTGATCCAGAAAATGGATAGCGCCGGGTGGAGCCTGGGCGTCAATGGAGCTGGAGGCATGACCCTGATGGCGAAGTCGGGCGATGCTGCCGCCAGTCTCGCCAGCCGCAGTGCTGTCAACGACGGCCGGTGGCACCACGTTATCGCGGAGGCCGACCGCAAGGCGGGAACGTTCGTCATCTATCTGGACGGCAAGCAGGACGCCGACGGGCCCGGTCTTGGTGAGGATGCTTCCCTGGCTAATGACGCCAACCTCTACGTGGGCGGCACGACGCAGGGTCACAATCTCGACGGTGCGATCGACTTCATGCGCATCGCCCGCGGCACTCTGGACGATTCGAAAACAACGATTGATGAACTGTACGCGTGGGAGTTCAACGGGCCGTTCCTTTACGACTTCACCGGCCGCGTGCGTCCGGCCGATGGCGGAGAAGCCGGAGCCATTGACTACGTCGCGATTGGGCAGGTTCGGGCGGCCACGTATGTGGTAGACCAGGCGGCCCCCGGCGCAGCCGACACTAACCCTGGCACAGAGGAGAAGCCCTTCAAGACTGTGCAGCACGCCGCCGACACGGCCAGGCCGGGCTACACCATCTACGTCATGGCGGGCAAGTATGACGAACGAATCAAGGTCAAGGCTGGCGGTGCGGAGGGCAGGCCTGTCGCCTTTGTGGCAATGCCCCGGCGTTCGGTGACTGTGAGCGGCTTCGACCTGGAGGCGAGTTACATCCACGTGGAGGGCTTCGAAATCACGGCTGACAAACCGGCCACAGCCGTCCAACTGCGCGCCAGCCACTGCGAAATCCTGGACAACTACATCCACGACATGATGGTGGCAGTCAACGGAACGGTCGGAAAGCCGAGTGCCGATGGCAATACTCGTGACTACTCCGCAGTTACGCACAACCGAATCGCCTATAACAAAGTCTATCACTGCGAGTACGGCTTCATCCTGGGCGGAGAGGACTGGCTGGTGGAGAACAACGAAGTCAGCCGTCTCTTCATGTATCCCGGAGGCAACCAGTTCGCCGACTGCGATTACTCGCGGTTCTTCGGCAAGGGCTGCATCCAGCGATACAACTACTATCACGGCAGCACCCGGCAGGAGATCAAGACCGCGCACGTCGATTGCCTTCAGACCTTCACGAACAACGGCGAAATTGCGATGGACCTGCTCTTCGAATACAACACCTGCTTTGACTTCCATCAGATGTGCATGGTCGAGAGTGCTCCGCACATCGGCAGCGTGCGGGGCTGGAC
>CAZHBL010000091.1:0-13285 GCA_964530105.1 uncultured Pirellulales bacterium
CGGTCCTTACCGCCGCGATGTGCCGGGCCGTCGGGATACCGGCCCAGGTTGTTGCCGGGGTTGCTTATGTGGATGATTTTGCCGGCCATCAGGGCTTTGGCGGACATGCCTGGACGCAGGCTTATATAGGCGACAAATGGATCGGGCTTGATGCGTCTTTCAAAGGTGCCGGGCGAGGCGGTTATGATGCCGGACATATCGCTTTGGCTGCCGGCAACGGTGAACCGGCGGACTTGTTCAATCTGGCCCCCACGTTAGGGCAGTTTAAGATTGACAAGGTAATGGTCGAAAAAAGATAAGGTCCCGCTGAAACTTTTATTCGAACTGGATGTCGGTCAGGACGAATTCGACGTTGCTGTTTCCGTTGTAAGTATTGATTTGCGGCTGGTAGGCGACGTTGAAAAACTCGGTTTCCAGCAGCTTTTTCTCCAGCCTTCCGAATCTAAATCCGATACAGCGTATCGCCGCGGTGTTGTCGGTGATTGCAAGTTGCAAGTGCTCACGGCCGGCGCCGACTCTTCTGGGAGGCGATACCAAACGAACTCCTTTTGTGGCGAACGTAGGTTCCGGATTGCCCTGGCCGAAGGGGCCGAGCACCTGCAGCTCGCTGACCGTTTCGGTGCGAAACGTCTCCAGCGGAACTTCCGCATCGATGTGAAGTTTGGCTGCTACATCGTTTTCATTCAGGTTTTGTTTTGCATAATCTTCGAATTCGGCTGCGAATTGCTCGATCTTCTCGATTGCGATTGTGATGCCGGCGGCCATTTTATGCCCCCCGAAGCTGTTTAGATGCTGTGAACAGGCTCTGATGGCGCTTAGCAAACAAAAGCCGGGTATCGAACGGCCGGAACCCTGTGCGATGCCGTCCTCGGCGTCGGCGGCGTTTATCATAATCGTCGGGCGATAGAATTTGTCCACGATTCTCGATGCGACAATGCCGATTACACCGGTATGCCAGTTTTCGCTTACCAAAACGATGCTCTTGCGGTCGGGATGGTTCATATCGCGATCGACAATCATTTCACATGCCTGCTTGAAAATCTTTCGTTCGCACTGCTGGCGCTGGCTGTTCTGCTCCTTGAGATATTCGGCAATTTGTGTCGAGCGAGTCGGAGACTCTGACGTGAGCAGCTCTACGGCCAATCGCGCGTGTCCCATTCGGCCTGCGGCGTTTAGCATCGGCGCGAGCCTAAAGCCGATGTGAAAGCTGTCGAGCGAATGACCCGTCAATCCCGCCGTCTCAATTAAAGCTTCAATGCCGGAGAGCTTGCAGTCCGGCAGAGCTTTGAGGCCGTAGCTTGTCAGGACCCTGTTCTCGCCACGCAGGTCCACAATGTCGGCGACCGTTCCCATCGCCGCCAGGCTCGTGGCACTTAGCATAAATTCCCGCAATCTCGGTTCGAGCCTCCGGCCCGGATTGAATTCGTTGGCGATGGCCCAGGCTAACTTGAAGGCTACCATCGCCCCGGCGGAATCCTGGTTCGGATACGATTCTTCCAGTCCCGGATGAACGATTGCTGCCGCATGGGGCAGCTTTGAGTCAAGCTGGTGGTGGTCGGTGATGACCAGGTCGATGCCTAATTGTGCGGCTATCTCGGCCGAGTGTAACGCCGTGACGCCGCAATCGACTGTCACCAGGAGTTTGGTGCCGGATTTTGCCAGGGACCCAATGGCTTCGGCGTTCAGGCCGTAACCTTCGTCGATACGATGGGGAATGTAATAGTCCACATCAGCACCGAGCATCGTCAATACCTGCCAGAGAATCGCTACGCCGGATATGCCGTCTACGTCATAGTCGCCGTAGACAGTGATTTTTTCCCTGTTAGTAATCGCCTGTTTTATTCGTTGAATCGCCGCTTCAATTCCCGGCATCAGCGACGGATCGATAAGCTCGGTTAGTTTTGGCCTGAGAAAAACCGATGCTTCTTCGCTGTCGGTGATTCCTCGATTGATCAGAACCTGCGCCAGCAGTGGCGAGACCTTGAGCGATTTGGCAAGCTGCTCGCCGCGGTCGTCCCAGGGCTCGATTACCCATTGCCTTTTTTTCATCCGTGCAGAAAGAAGCATCTAAAATCCGTCCTCTTATCCTTTTCGCCATGTGAGATTCGTCACGCTGCCGTCCTGATCGAGATTGCCGGCGACGGCGTGCAGCACAAAATCGCCGCCCCGGCTTCCAATGCGGGCATCCACCCAGCCGACGGGGTCACTATCGTTGAAATTATATCCCACAGCCGGAAGATTTATCAGGTGAATCCCCTCGAATTCGGAGTACCCGTAAACGTGCGAATGGCCGTAAACAATCGCCTTGACCTTCCGAATGGGTGCAATCATGCTAAACAGTCGCGGCACATCCAGCAGGTCGCCGTCACCATCCGACAAGGTATGATGAAAACAGAGAATGGTGGGCGTTTCGTCGCTCTCTTTCAGATAATTTTCCAGCCACTGCCTCTGCGCTTTGCCTAATAAACCCGGCACTTTGTCGGTATAAAGAAGCGAATCCAGCATAATCAGGCGGACGGGCGCTGTTTTGACGACGGTTACATACTTGCCTTTAATGGCAGGTTTTTCTCCGGGAGTCTTGTTAAAAACCTTCATGAAATTCTGTCGGTCGTCGTGGTTGCCGAGCGCCATAAAAACCGGCGTTTTTTCTGCGACCGGACTCAAGAGTTTCCTGAGATTGGCATAATCACCCGGCTGGCCTGTCAGCCGTGCCAAATCGCCGGCGATGAGTACTCCATCCGGCGAGGTGGAAACGAGGTCCGGAACGATTTTCTCCAGGTTCCGATATGGATAGAATCCTCTGTAATTGTTCTCGACGTCCTCCGGGATGTGAATATCAGCCAGAAGCGCCAAATGGGTTTGCTGTTCGCCCTTTTTCATCAAGCCGGTGCTGCAACCGGAATTGAGAGTAACCAAAGTTCCGAAAGCGGCTAAACCGGTTTGAATGAAGCTCCTTCTGTTCATCGACCTGAAAAAAACCTCAGCCATAATATCCTGCCTTGCCCAAGTTCCTGATTCATTGTCAAAACAAGTACCCTTATATCAGAAAAGAATGGTAAATTGCAAGGATTGTTTTTAATCGACCAGCTCGCGTTCGATATCTTCCAGCGATTTACCCTTCGTTTCAGGGAGTTTCATCAGGATTACAACGAATCCGATCACACAAATGATGCCGTAAAGCCAGAATGCGCCGTGGGCTCCGAGGCCCGCTTTCAGGTATGGAAACGTCAGAGTCAGAACTGTGCAGCCGACCCACAGGCTGAATACCGTTATAGACATCGCGGCCCCGCGTATTCGATTTGGGAATATCTCCGAGATAACCACCCAGGTAATCGGCGCCAGTGACATTGCGTAACAGGCGATGGCCGAAATTACCAGAACCAGCATGTGTATTCCCGTGCTTTGGAAGTAGTAACCGGCGCCCAGTATTGCGTAGATGCCCGCCAGACCCCCGGCGCCGATCAGCATGAGGATGCGCCGGCCGAACCGGTCGACCGTATATATCGCTACGAAAGTGAACAGCAGGTTCACAATGCCCGTGATGACAATGTTGAGCATAATGCCGCTTACGCCGTATCCCGCCGCCGCGAAGACTTCCTGAGCGTAATTAAAAATCACGTTAATACCGCACCATTGCTGGAACACCGCTAAAAAAACGCCTAACATGACAATTCTTCTCAGTTTCGGCTCAAGCAGGTCACGGAAGTTGACGTGGGCAATTTCTTCGCCGGCGAGAGTTGTCTTGATGTCCTTGATGGCAGCAGCGGCGTATCCGGCGCCTCCGAGCCGGCCTAAGATTCCCTCTGCTTGTTTGTCCCTGCCGTACTTGATAAGCCAGCGCGGGCTTTCCGGCACGAAAAACATCAGCAGAAAGAACAAAAATGCCGGGATCGTTTCGGCTCCGAACATCCATCGCCAGCCGGATTGACCGTTCCATGAATTGAGGATATATTCCAGGCTCACCCCTTCCGGCACCGGCTGAGCTATCAGCCAGTTGATAATCTGGGCGGCGAGAATTCCAATCACAATCGTAAGCTGGTTTATGGAAACGAACCTTCCCCTCATACGTGCCGGAGAAATCTCCGCGATATACATCGGCGAAAGATTCGAAGCCAGGCCGATTCCTATGCCACCGATAATTCGGAACACGTTGAAGAAAATGAAATTTCCCGCGAAAGCAGTGCCGATAGCCGATACGGTAAAAAGCAGGCCGGCCAAAATAAGCAAGCGTTTGCGGCCGGATTTGTCGCTGATGATTCCCGACAAAACGGCGCCCATAAGACAGCCGAACAGCGCGCTGCTTTGCGCCAAACCTCGCAGGAATGGTGTTGCATCGGTGATTCCGAAATAAGGCTCGTAGAACGGCTTGGCCCCGCCGATTACTACCCAGTCGTAACCGAACAGCAATCCCCCCATCGCCGCGACCAGGCAGACCAGCCATAAGAAGGCCATGTTGTAGTTTGCCTGGTTGTTTGCCGGATTCGCTTGCTGGTTAGTCATAATATTTTTTCTATTCTTTAATAAGGTCTATCTCCGCGGCTGAGGCGAATATCTGCCCGTCGAACCCTGATAGAGCTACGAATCGGAAGAATCGGCCTTCTCTGCTTTTATCGAAGAGAACTTTCTTTTTATTACGGTTTGGCTCGAAATTTCCCGTTGCCGCCGGCTCGCCCCAGTTTTGTCTGTCGGTGCTGACATATACCTGATATTTATCGATCCAGCCGTTCGACATATCCTGCCGGGGAAGATAAGTGAATCCCTTGATTTCGTGGCTTTCAGGAAGCTCGATTCGAAACTCGTGGGGATATGTTGGGGCATTTTCGCCCCAGGGGGTGTGCCAGATGGTATCCGGATTGCCGTCAATGACATTGCGTGCTTCGTAGCCGGGCGCTTCGCTGTCGGCCATTATCAGACGGGCACTGCTCAATAATGAAGGCTTTCTGAACAAAAACTGCACAAGTTCGGCGTCAATGCTGCGTTTGGGCGCGAAGGCGTTGCCGTCCATGTATTTAAGCAGGCTGTGAAGCATTTGCCTGGCAACCGGGCGCTCGCTAAGATTGTTTTTAAGATCGATGCCGCAGATGAGCAGCTTGCCTTTGCCGATTCTTGCCTCGAAAATCAGGCCAAGCCTGCGATTGGTGTTCCAGTCGTCAATCACTTGAACAATAGGGCGAAGTTCTGCCGGGAATTCGTCGAGAATCATAGATCTTGATTTGGTCACGAGGTCCCACCACTGCCAGTTGCTGTGAAACTCAGTGGGGAATTGCGCCAGTGCCGGATGTTTCGGGTCGCATAAAATCCCCAACGTATGCGGCGGCTGCCGGTGCGTCCATTGCGTATTCCAGAAGATTGTTGTAAAGGCCGGCGGCACGTCGCTGTCGATAGAGTTCAGCGGCGGCATCAGCAGCACTTTTGCGCCGTCTTTAAGAACTGTTTTTGTTTTTTCATCGAACTGTTCGGTGATGAGAATACTATCCGAAGGTTGAGTATCAAGTTCAGCCGGATATACCCAGATATCCCAACTATTTGCGTATGGTGTTCCTTCGATTGATACTTTCATCACAAGCTTTGCCGGAGCCGCTACATTTGCAAGATTCACTTCGATTCCGCCCAGTTTTATGCCGTTGCCGAGCGGGATTGTGGTCCGGGCCAATCGTCCGGACGCTAATTTGCGTCCATCTGCATAGTTGACCGACCAGATAGGGACTGCGTTCAGGATTGGAGCCGGCCCGAAATTTGCTATTTCGACCTCGGCAGCGAATATCTCATCGGTTGTCCAGGTTCGTTTGCTAATCCGCGCCAAAGGGACGGTCTCACAGCAGTATTGGTGATGCTCTTTCGCTTCTACGTAGCCTTTCGAGTCCCAGAAGGGGTCAAGTATGCCGACGAGGGCCGTTCCCTGGCCGGGGAAATCGTGGATATCGAGCAGTTGGAAGCCGCCGAAGCCGGGCGTCCGCAGGGCCGATTCGATCTCCTGCTTGTACAGCATGGCCTGCAATTTGCCGGAGGCCATAAGGAAATCCTGCGACTGGTCGAGCATGTTATGAGCGGCGAGTGAATCGCGGAAAATCTCGAAGTTGTAAGCGCGAAGCACACCTTTGTACTTGGGGATTTCCTTAAAGTTCGGATATACACACCACTGGCCGATTTCATGGCTGACAATGGGGACATTGTACTTTTTTACGAAACTGCTGTAATCTGTGGTTGTCTCGGGCGGCTTGGCATTGAAGCGGCTGTTCAAACCGGCGCCCCACTGGTGGCCCCGAGGCCCAGGCGTGCTGTCGTACTGGTTTTCTGGAATAATGGGCCAGCCGGCGGCGCTTGTGTAAAGCCGGCGGGGATCTTTGGCCTTCCAATAATTAACGAGATCTCCGAGGAATCTTTTCTGATTGGCCCCGCCCGGCTCGTTGCCGTAGGCGAGCATACAGAAGGATGGATGGTTGCCGTATGCTTTTAGAATCCGGTCGCCCTCGGCGTATATGAATTTGTCGATGGGCTTGCCGTCGCCTATCGTCGTCCAGGCGGCGCATTCGATGTGGAACATAATTCCCAGCCTGTCGGCGGCCTCAAACGCGGCTTCCGGCGGACACCAGGAATGGAAGCGTATATGATTGAGGCCGTAGGCTTTGGCGATTCGAAATTCCCGCAGCCAATCTTGGACGTCCGTCGGCGGATATCCGGTCAGAGGGAAGATGCAGCACTCCAGCGTACCTCTCAGAAAGGTCAGTCGGTCGTTAATGGTAAATTGTGTTCCTTTCGTGCCGATTTCGCGCATGCCAAAGTTGACGGCCTTTTCGTCACTAAATGTCTTGTCGTCTCCAGCGGCGGTAAGTGAAACAGTCAGTTTGTACAATGCCGGAGAGAATTCGTCCCACGGCAGCACGTCATCACCCATTGGATAATCTACTTCCACGACAGTTTCGGGTTTTAACGCCGTAAATCCGATGCTCTTTTGTGCCGGGGCGTGACTTTGCCTGGTGTTCTCCCGTGAGGGACGCCTTACGGCGCAGCTTTTTGCCGCTATCGTGAGCGTCCCGCTAACCTGCCGGTTCATTGTGTTGCCGATAGCCACGAGCAGTCCAGCCGATTTGTTCCTGATGTCCGGAAAAACCTGAACGTCACTGACCCATATCCTGTCGGTCGCCTGCAATTCAATGCGCCCGATTATGCCGTTCCAGTTTGTCTGCGTGTGGTCGCTGACCGAGTGGGCGTTAACTCCGACGTCATACTTGACCGAGTTGTCTACGCGAACGGTCAGCGTATGCCTGCCCGGCGTCAAAAGACCACTTAGATCGTGAAGCTGCGGCGTGCACAGGCTGTCCTGCATACCGGCGGCGGTCCCGTCCACCCAGACTTTAGTCTCCCAGTGACATCGCTCCAGCAGCAGCACGATTCGTTTGCCGCTCCAGCTTTCCGGGACGTTAACCTGCCTCTGGTACCAGGCCGGCCCGATGTAATGTTTCACCGGGGTCAGCCAGAATGGAATCTTCACGGAGCCGGACTGCCTGTACTTTTCGTATTTGTCCTCGGTGAACCATGATTTGTCGACAATCTGACCGGTCCACTGCGTATCGACGGATGGATCGTCGCCGTAGCCGTTCTGCGCCGTCGAGCCGGGCAGTTTGATACTATCAGCAAGTTTGCCTATGTACCATTTTTCCTGCTGGCCGACGTTATTCGGATCGAGTTTGAAGGACCACCGGCCGGCCAGAGAGATTGCTGCTGCTTTGCTCTGAGCTGAGGTGGCGGTGACTTTCGAGTCCGTTGCATTTCTGCAGCCGGCACACATTGCTATCGCTGTGGCCGCTGATATTGTGATTATTGATCTGAAAATTTGGTCCTTCAATTTCGGCTGCCTCCGTGAGGAGGGGCGGTTCGCGAACCGCCCCTACGTACCTTTTATTGGTTGTCAGGAACATCTATGGTTTTACGAGCGACGGAATCTATGTCGCCCATAGCCAGTGTGTACGGTCGCAGCCGGAACCGGTAGTTGTAAGCTTTCGGCGGAAGTGTATATTCCGGATGCGTTCTAGCGCCCCAGCTATCATCGCCGCCGACGCCCATTTGCTTGTAATCGAGGTTGACGGTTATTGTTTCTCTTCGCGGTAGCTCGTTTATGTGCGTGGCTTTTTCCAAGTCGTCCATAGTGAATGGCCAGGCGCTCGCGCTGAGCAGCGGCATACCGACAGCCAGCAAGCCCGCGCCGTCTTTGTTGGTCAACGCCACCCAGCGGACTTCCGTTTTATTGCCTGTCTCCTGTGGTCGAACGTACGGGTGGAACTGTTCTTCGACCGGCCCGGAATAGAGACCTACGGCTGAGCCGGTTTTGCGATCCCAATAGCTTTCGTGTGGGCCGCGGCCGAACCAGCTCATCGTGCTGAACTCGCCTGGTATTGCCATCTGCATTCCGAAACGCGGCAGATTGATTGAAAGCTCTGCGCCCGGTCCTATACTGCCGGAGACGATGATATCGCCGCTGCCGAAGACGGTATAGACGGATGTATATTTCCAGCCTTCCGCGACGTCAAGAGCGGCTTCGGCGGTAATGCGTACAACCTGCGGCGAGATTTGTTCCGAGCTTACCTTATCGACCTTTCTGTCCTGACCGGCCCGCCGCCAGATGCCCAGACGTCTCGGCATTCTGTTGCCGTTGTCGTTGTCCGTCGGCGCCCGCCAGAAGTTGGGAATCAGCGGCTCGGCGATTAATTCTTTGCCGTCGAACTTAAACGATTCGATAGCTCCGCTTGATTTGCCGACGGCCAGTTCGAAATCTCTGCCCGTAATCTTCAGGGCTGCGCGCGAATCCTGCAGCTTCAACGGCGGCATAGCGGCAATCTCGGCAGACGGCGCCTGCGGAGTATCAAACGGAATCTCGAACTGCTCCCACGCTACGACGTAACCTTTTTCAGCCCAGGAGGCGTCATCGGCCAGGGCAAAGCTGATTTTCAAAAAGTATTCTGCGCCGGACTTCAAATTCGGCTTTTCAAACGGGATGTTGATTTGTCTGCTATCGCCGACAGCCAGAGATAGTTTTGGCAACGTGCCTTTCTGGATTGTTTTTCCGTCCTCGGTCAATTCCCATAGAATGTTTACAAAATCAAGATTGATAAAATCATACTCATTGTGAACGTTAAAAGTGCCCGCAGTAGGCTCGACTGGCGTAACGCTGATGCGCTCATAAACCTTCTTGACTTCATAAAGGGATGGATTTGGTCTGCGGTCCGGCAGAACCACTCCGTTGCAGCAGAAATTGCCGTCGTTTGGGTTGTCGCCGTAGTCGCCGCCGTAGGCCCAGAATTCCTTGCCGTCAGGGGCTTTCTTGCGGAGTCCCTGGTCTGCCCAGTCCCAGATGAATCCGCCGATTAGACGTTTATGCGAGCGGATGGCGTCCCAGTATTCCTTCAGGTTGCCGACGGAGTTGCCCATAGCGTGGGCGTACTCGCAGAGGACCATGGGGCGGTTGTCGTCCGGGTCCGTCGCCAGGCGTATGATTTCGGGGATGCGTGCGTACATCCGGCTGAGCATATCGACGTAATAAGGATCGTGAGGTCTCGCTGCGGCCCCCTCGTAATGCACAGGTCGAGTTGATTCGTAGTCATGTATCCAGGCGGCCATGGCGGCGTGATTAGGTCCGCAGCCGCTCTCATTGCCCAGCGACCAGAAAATTACGGATGGATGGTTTTTGTCTCGCTCGACCATTCGGATTGCACGTTCCATAAATGCCGTGTTCCACTCAGGGACGTTTGAAAAGTAGCCGCCCAGGCCGTGCGTTTCGAGGTTGGCTTCATCAATCAGATAGATTCCGTATTCGTCGCACAGGTCGTACCAAATGGGATTATCGGGATAGTGAGACGTGCGTACGGCATTGATGTTGTGGGTCTTGAGCAGCTTAATATCCTGAATCATCCGGCTGACGGGAATCGCCCGGCCATAATCGGGGTCGGTCTCGTGCCGGTTAACGCCGAAGAGCTTAATGGATTTGCCGTTGACGAAAAGCTGGCCATCCTTGATTTCGACCTGGCGGAAGCCGACCCGGCAGCTTTCGATTTCGACAGCTTTGCCGCCGGAATCCTTGAGTGTCAATACAAGAGTGTAGAGGTACGGAATTTCAGCCGACCATTTGTGCGGATTCTTTATCGTCGTCCGGAGCAGGCCGAACGGCACGTTTCCTCTTTGCGGGTATCTCTCGCGGATTATGGAAGTAATGCTTCTTGACAGGGCTTCAGTCAGGACCGGCTTTTTCTCGGCGTCATAAAGCTGGGCCTCGACAGTCCATCCCCTTATGTCCTGGCTGTTAAAATTGGTGATTCCGGGGCGGACCATAAGGGTCGCATCGGCGTAACTGTCGTCGAGGTCGGTGCGGACGGCAAAGTCGCGGATATGGACCTGCGGCGTAGCGAACAGATAAACGTTTCGGTAGATGCCGCTAAACCGCCACATGTCCTGGTCTTCGAGATAGCTGCCGTCTGACCAGCGATAGACTTCGACAGCGAGGGTATTTACGCCGGGCTTCAGGTATTTTGTGATGTTAAATTCGGCGGGCAGCATACTGTCCTGGCTGTAGCCGATGCTTTGGCCGTTGAGCCAGAAGTATGAGGCGCTTTTGATGCCGTCGAAGTGAAGGAAGACCTGGCGGTCATTCCATGCTCCTGGGATACTGAATTCTGTTCGATAAGAGCCGACCGGATTATAGTCATGGGGGATATAAGGCGGATTAACGGTGAAGGGATATCTCATATTGAGATATATCGGCCTGCCGTAGCCGTGCATCTGCCAGTTGGAAGGGACGGGAATCTCGTCCCATTTGCTCACATCGTAGCCGGGCTTATAGAAATCGACCGGTCGATCCGAAGGTTTGCTGACCCAGTTGAATTTCCACTCACCGTTAAGTGATTTGTAGAACTCCGAGGCCAGACGCTCGCATTGGAGCGCTGAATCGGTGTCCGGGTAGGGCACTAATGTGCAATGTCCCGGTTCTTTGTTCTGGTCGATAACCTGTGGATTCTCCCAGTCCGGAACTTCTATGGAAATATTGCCGGATACCGGCTGAAGTTGCCCATAGGCTGTGGACAATACTGCAATCACACCGAGCATTTGAAATAATACACGCTTCGAATTTAGCATCTCTTATTCTCCTTCAATACGCATCAAGGGTTTCTCTTGTGTTTTACGCTCTCATATACAAGCCGCCATTGACGGCGATATATTCGCCCGTGATGAAACTCGCCGCATCGCTTGACAAAAACAGAATCGCTTTCGCGACGTCCTCGGCGGTGCCGTTCCTGCCTAAGGGGGTTTTTTGGGCAACTTCTTTTCTGTGCCGGGCCGTACTAAACCGTTCGTGGAAGCGAGTCTCAATAAAACCGGGCAGGACGCTGTTGACTCGAATTCCATATTTGGCAAATTCTTTCGCCATGGATATCGTCTCGGTAGCGACGGCAGCTTTTGCGCCGGAGTACATGCCGGAGCCGCCGGCACCGCCGGTATGGCTGGCAACCGAGCCGATATTGACGATATTTCCCTTACTTTGCTTAAGATACGGCAGGGCGGCCCTGGTTACCAGGAAGATACTGCGGACATTGGTGGCATATATATCTTCGTGATAATCTAACGTGGCATTTTCGAAGGATTGCCTGTCGATTAACGATCCGGCGTTATTTATGAGGATATCTATGCCGCCAGCCGTCTTGGCGAACTGCTCGACCATCTTTTCGACTTGCTTTTCGTCGCGGATGTCCGCGCGAAGCAGGATTCCATCGCTGTTTTTCTTTACCTGCTCAAGGGTTTTCTTCGCCCCCTCGGTCGTACGGAAGTAATGAACTCCGATATAACAATCCTGCCGGCTGAATAGAACGGCTGTCGCCGAGCCGATTCCGCTGCTGGCGCCCGTTACCAAAACCCTCATGCCCTTGAGATCTTCGCAGATCATTTTGGGTTTTCCTCTGCCCTTTCAAAGTAACTCGTCAATTGCTTCGGCGAGGTCCTTTTTACTGGTCAAACCCACCCATTTTTTCTGAACCTGCCCATCCTTAAACAGGATAATCGTCGGTATCGCACTTATACCGAACTCCATAGCGCTATCACGAGCTTCATCGGTGTCAAGTTTGCAGATTTTTGCCTTGTCCGTGTATTCTTCGGCAATTTCCTGGATGATGGGGGCTATCATCTTGCAGGGTCCGCACCAGGGCGCCCAGAAATCAACTAATACCGGTACATCGGAATCGTGAACAGTCTTATCAAAAGTAGCATCGGTCAGCTCAATTACACTACCAGCCATTACTTTGTCCTTTCAACGAAGATTTTGCAGCAAATTACTGCCCGACAGTCACTGCCGGGTTATCCGGCCGTCATAATAACCGGTTTAATCGACATGGTCAACCATGAAGCTGAAAATCGAAAGATTGTCATGCTAATTTCCTGTTTTTTTTAGGATTTTACCATCCGCCCGGCTGAAGTACGTCTGTGACCTGCTCGTTCCACCAGTTCGGGTCTCTGAAGTACTGTTTGAGCATCATGGCGGTAACGACGCCGTCGCCGACCGCCGTGGCCAACTGCATGGCCGCTCCGATTCTGCAATCGCCGGCGACAAACACGCCGGGTACGCTTGTACGAAGATACGCGCAGTCGCACTTGATGAAATTTCTATCAGTTAACTCTACAAAGCCTTTCAGAAAGCCGGTGTTCGGCTCCATGCCGACGAATATGAACACGCCGTCACATGGATAATCTTCTTCTTCATCGTTCTTAACGTTTTTGAGCCTGACCGATTCAACCTTTCCTTCACCATGGATGACGGTGGCGATGGTGCTGTACTTGATTATCAGGTTCGAGTTCGGTTCGTTGGTTTTTTCCAGCAGCTCCTCGACAAGAATCCTGGATGCTCGAAATTCGTCCCTGCGGTGTATCATCGTGACCTTATCGGCGAATTTGGTCAGGTGTAGCGTCTCTTCGACCGCAGTATTGCCTCCACCGATGGAAACAACGTGTTTTCCCTTGAAAAATGGCGCATCGCAAGTCCCGCAATAGCTGACGCCCGAGCCGCGGAACTGATCCTCGCCGGGGATGCCGAGCTTGCGATAGCCGCTGCCGGGGGTTAAAATGACGGCCCTGGCGGTGTATGTATCTTTGTCGCAATGGACGGCGATTTTGCCGTCTTTGAGTTTTTCCAGGCCGGTTACCTCGCCGCCGGTCTTTATCTCGGCGCCGAAAGTTCGGGCCTGCTTCTGCATTTGTTCGATCAGGCCCGGCCCGTCGATGCGCTCGATGCCGGGATAATTCTCTATCC
>CAZHBL010000092.1:0-13087 GCA_964530105.1 uncultured Pirellulales bacterium
CCTGTCGTTTCAGGCATTATGACCCCGCAAAGCTGGTCGGCGCAGTTCGCCGTTTCACCGGATGGTTCACTCGCCTATATCCCGGTTATGGCACGCAGCGCCGAACTAAGGCCTGTCTGGGTTAACAGACAAGGACAGGTCGAACCTTTACAGGGTACAACTCCACGCGGTTATGTTAACGCCAGGATTTCACCGGATGGAAAACAGGCGGCATTTAGTATTCAGGATGGGAGTGGCTCGGATATTTGGATATACGATTTGGAACGTCATATCTTAAATCCGCTTACATCTGACGGGTCCAGTGGATATCCGTTTTGGGATCTGGACGGCAAGTTTTTACTGTTCGGTTCATATCGAGCTGGAAAACCTCAATTTTTTAGGCAAAGCATGACCGGCAGCGGCCGAGTGGAGATGCTCGCAACGCTTGAAGAACCTGTCGGAGTTATGACCTCCTGTTCCCCCGATGGTAAGGAATTTTTATTTGCCAGGTCTGACCCGAAGTATCCAAGGCTGGACCAGGACATCTGGGTAGTCCGACTAACAAAGAACCAGGAGCATTCTCAGCATCCTTACATTCAGAGGGACATTAATCAGAGGGAAGCAGTGTGGTCCCCTTCTGGCCAATGGGTGGCCTATAGCGCGGATGAATCAGGAAGGTGGGAAATTTACATTGAGCCTTATCCCGGCCCGGGGCCAAAAGTAACGGTTTCGACCGAAGGTGGTCAACAACCTATGTGGTCACGGGACGGAAAGGAATTATTTTACCGCTGTGGTAATAAGATGATGGCCGTTGCCGTTGAGACTGAGCCTCAGTTCAAAATAACCGGCAATATTAAATTGTTCGAAGGACGGTATCTATTCAGGGCGAGTATACAAAATTATGACGTCGCACCTGATGGGCGGTTCCTGATGATTCAGGAAACAAAAGAATCTGCACCCCTCGGGATCAACGTCGTGCTCAATTGGCTCGAAGAGCTGGAACGGCTCGTGCCGACAGGAAAGAACCAATAATTCTCTCAGCAGAACCTTTTGATTGACATTTGGAAGCCCTAAAATTCGGGGGAAATTGTTTTTTCAATGGCATTGGCGCAGCATCTTTAAAAGGGTAAAATCAACTGATTGATGAATGCCGATTGACGATTGTCAAATCGATAACCTGTGCCCGCTTCAAGCGGGTATCGAAAATGTTAAAGGAGACTTCTTATGCAAAAGAATAACTTAAACCTTTCACGGCGTGCGTTTTTGAAACGCACGGCAGCTTTGGCGGCGTTGCCCTGTATCGTTCCGGCGACAGTATTCGGCCGTAACGGTGCCGTACCGCCCAGCGAGCGAATCGTGCTCGGCGGCATAGGTATAGGCAACCGCGGCTCGCACGACCTGCGCTGGATGCTGCCGGAGTCGGACGTGCAGTTTGTCGCAACTTGTGATCCTCAGAGATCGCGTGCCGAGGCTGTCAAGCAGATTGTGGACACTCGTTACGGCAACAAGGACTGCGTTATATACCACGATACGCGCAAGTTTCTGGCCGAACGCACGGACATCGATGCTCTGCTGGTAACCACCGGTGACCGCTGGCATGCACTGGCCTCCATCATGGCGATGCGGGCGGGCAAGGACGTCTATTCCGAAAAGCCTTCGTGCATGACTATCGCCGAAGGCCAGGGTGTGGTGGCGACAGCCAAACGTTATCGCCGCATCTATCAAACCGGCACGCAGCGGCTCAGCGAGGGGAACTTTACGTTCTGCAACGAAATGCTTCGTCTCGGCAGGCTCGGCGAGGTCCACACTGTACGCGCACATATCGCCCCGTGGGACGCGGCAGAAATGCGGCACGACTGGCTGCCCGCAGAGCCACTGCCGCCGAAAGAAGAGGTGGACTGGGACGCATGGCTCGGGCCGTGTCCGTGGCGGCCGTACAACTCGGCGTATACTCGCGGCGGATGGCGCGGCTTCTACGATTTCCATACGAGCTGCATCGGCGAATGGGGCGCGCACACGTTCGCACAGTGCCAGGTGGGAATGGGTGCCGGAGATACCTCGGCCATCGAGTATGGCTATGTGAACAACGAGTCCGGCGACAAAATGGTCACTAAGTTCGCCAACGGCATAAAGATGATCCTGGAACGCGACATGGACAATAAATACTTCCACGGCTCCTGCGCAGTTCGCTACGAAGGAACCGAGGGCTGGGTTTCGGCGGGGGACGGTTATTCCAAGCCGGATGTTTCGAATCCTGCTATGCTGGATGACTTCAGGAAGCTCGTCTATGATTACCAGGCCCGCACGGGACGCCCGATGAGCCACGTGCGTAATTTCCTCGATTGCGTCAAGTCACGCCGGCAGACGGTGGCCAATCCGGTAATGATGCACCGCACGATGACTACAGTGCACGCAGCCAATATCTGTATGTGGCTAAAGCGCGACCTGAAATTCGATCCGGTGAAAGAGGAATTTATCAACGATCCGCAAGCCAACCGTTTCCGCAGTCGTGCGATGCGTGCGCCATGGATTATATAAAGAAAGGAAACAGAGCAATGTTAAAGTTAAGAATACACATAATTTTGATTGCTGTATTAATGCTTGCCGGTACGGTTCGGCTGTCTGCACAGACGGTCCCACCTGCTGCGGACGAGGACAAACTTATTGTCGATGCCTGTCGCGGCCTGTCGTTCATAGCTACCGAAAAATCAATAGAGCCGTTGGCAGCGTTGCTGGGCGTTGAAAAGCTCTCGCATATGGCCCGCTACGCACTGGAAACGATTAAGGATCCGGCCGTGGATGAGACTTTCCGCAATGCGCTCGGCAAGCTAAAAGGAATGCCGCTCGTTGGTGTCATCGGCAGCATAGGAGTCCGCCGGGACGCCGAGGCGGTCCAGCCGCTGTTGGGAATACTCATGCAGAACGATGCGTCTGTTGAGGCAAAGAGTGCTGCCCTGCGGGCGCTGGGCCAGATCGGAACTATGGCTGCCGCCGAGGTACTGAAGACAAGCCTGGACCACGCCCCGCCGGAAGGCATGCCCGATGTATACGAGGGATTGTTCCGTTGCGCCGAAAGGTTCGCGGGCGAAGGCAATAGTAACGCGGCCATCGACATCTATGACACCCTGCTGGCGCAAAATGCGTCGCATCAAGTCCGTGCAGGAGCGCTTCGCGGCGCGATACTGACACGCGGCAAGGACGGCGTGATGCTGCTGCGGAAGCATCTGCAAAGCAAAGACTACGTTATGTTCTCAGCCGCTTGCCAGACCGCTCTGGAGATGCCGGGCGAGGAAGTGACCAATGCCCTGACCTCCGGGCTGAACGGATTGTCCGCAGACAATAAAATCCTGGTTATCTGGACGCTGGGCAAGCGCGGCGATGCGGCGGCGATTCCGGCGCTTTCGGCCGCGGCTAATGACGGCGAAAAACCCGTTCGCATCGCGGCCATTAAAGCTATGCCGCAGATCGGCGATGCGTCTGCCGTGCCCGTTCTAAGTGACTTGCTGGGCGATAACGATGGTCAGATTTCACAGGCCGCCCATGAGGCCTTGGCGGCACTTCCCGGCGACGAGGCCGACGCTGCTATCATGGCGATGCTCAATAGCGGCGAGACCGCCCCTCGGCTGGTGGCACTCGAATTAATCGGACGCCGGCGTATGGCCAAGAGCGTACCGGCACTACTGGAAGCCGCCGCCGGCCCTGACGCGGAAGTCCGTCCGGTCGCACTGAAAAAAGTGGGCGAGCTGGGCGGTCCCGCTGAATTTTCGGCGCTGCTCAATCTGCTCATGCAGTATGAAGCCCGGCAGGACCTCGATGCCGCTGAACAGGCCCTGAGTGCGGTTTGTGCCAAATCCGACAATCCGGTGTCATATACCCTGAGACTCACGAGCCAGTTGGCCAAGGCTTCGCCGGTTCAAAAGAGTGCCCTTTTGCGAGTGCTCAGTGTCATTGGAGGAGCGAACGCATTAAACGCCGTACGCGAGGCGGCTAACGATTCCAATGCTCAAGTCAGAGACGCCGCCATCCGCGTGCTATGCTCATGGAAGACCGCAGATGCGGCTGGCGACCTGCTCGCGCTGGCGAAGAATTCACCTAACCAGTCCCAAAAGACTGCGGCTCTGCGAGGCTATATCAATCTGGTTCGAGATGAAAATCTCCCGATGCAGGAGAAACTCGAGATTTGCAAACAGGCGGCCGCTCTTATCCAGCGCGATGAAGAAAAGAAGCTTCTGCTTGGAGCGTTGTCCACAGTGCCGGCGATCGAGGCTCTTTCGATGGCAATGGCGCACTTAGACAATGCGGCGACAAAGGACGAGGCGGCTTTCGCTGCCGTGGCAATCGGCGAGAAAATCGCCGACCAAAAGCCGCGTGAGGTTGTCGAAGCAATGGAGAAAGTCTTCAAGGCAACGGACAACAGAAATGTAAACCGGCGTGGAAGGATGGTATTGAACAAGGCCAAGCAGGCCGCAGGACAATAAAGAACTCGAGAATCGACGAGTTCGATAAATCTTTGTGTATAACGGAAGCCTGGGTTCGAGCAACGCTAAGGAATATGTTTGATGTTCTTTAGATGTCGCTCTCCCAGGCTTTGTTTGCTGTGTGAATAACGGTTTTACATATCTCATGGGGTGAACGAAGATTCTTCTTGCCACAGAGAGCACCGAGGGCACAGAGAAAATCATTGTCTATCCTGTTAACAAGAACAATTTTTTCAGCCTCAGCATAATGAACATCTACCAGTTCTCGAATGCATTCTGCAAAGTCTTTTCGTGTTCTCTGATCCATTACTTTAACATTTCGCCGAGCTCTCAACGGCTCAAACATCATAAATAAATTAACCACGCCGTTACGGCGATATTCATAATCAACATGTTTATTATAACCAGGTTTGGCAGGAACAGTCTTACGCATTTCCGCTATCAATTGCCGATTTGTTTCATCAAGACAAACAAGTGGAAATCTCCGGTTATATGGCCTGTGGTACACCTCTAATGTATTTTCCATATGAGCTACAAACTCACAATCTCCCTTTGGAGGAATGCACCATTGCTCAATCAACCACCGCTTAAGTTCGTTTTTTTAGGAAAACCAGGGACAGACTTTGTCATAGCTAAGCCATAAATTGACTGTTTTTCTTTGTGGTGAAGCCAAAACTGTGTCCGTTCGTGTTAATTTGTGGTAATATAATTGATTATCTCTCAACTAAGGAAAACTCGGGACAGTAGTTCTGTTGCAAAAGAGAGAACAATGAACAAAGAAGAAGCAAATTCCATTTTTAAGAGGGAAGTCGAGCGATTCCGGACAATGCCGTATGATGAGTTTGTGCGGACAATTAAAAATGATGTTTACACTGCTGAACACGTCGGGTTATCCGGAACACGATACCTTATCGAACTCAAGACAAGGCGGAAAAAACGTAAGAGGGATATCGTGCGAGTTTCAGCAAGTCTCAGAAGCTTAGATGAATCGCGAGAAAACTCAAAGACCTGGAACGTCCCATTCTTGAATATACCCATCTGTTTGTGCACCATGTCCGGGATATTTACAAGTTTTACACGAAGGCCAGAACAGCCACTTAAATAAAAACTATGGACAGCGGGGTTGTTTATAAAGAATCCGGTTCGTGAATTTTCTGGATTTGTTTCATCACTTCTTCTTTTGGTCTGCCATCGGTGGAGATAGTTGGAGTCAATATGAAAATGGTCTCCACTGCACGGGTTTCGGTATCTTCGCTGGAGAACAGAAAGCCGAGAATCGGGATATCTTTCAGAATCGGAACGCCGCGAACGACGGCAAATTTCTCGTTCTTTCTTATTCCGCCAATTACGAGGCTTTCGCCCTGCCGGATGCGGTTTTGTTTGTTCTGGATCTCTTTCTTGGTAATGATTGGTATCTGCTTGACGCCTTCGGGCGTGTTCTTTGAGCCGAGTAACACGTCGGTTTCCAGGCCGATGTAACCGTCGGCAAAGACGTGGGCCGTAATTTTAAGCGAGTCTATGACATTATCGTATTCAGTCCTTGTCTCGAGATAATCTGATTGTGTAGAGCGCATCGTTGTTATGTCCAGCGGAACTTTCTGCTGTGATGAGACTGTTGCTGTTCCACCGTTGACCACTTGAAGTGTTGGATTCATCAGAATTTTCAGGTAGCCCCTCGATTCGAGCAGGTCGATTAACAGCGTGAAGCTGTGGCCTGCTTCGCCGGCGCTCAAGTAACCTATGTTGAGACCCATTCGAGATCTCGCCACTTCTCTGAGCGAGGCCCCTGGAAACGCGGGAAGATATTTGTCGTCCTGTACCAATTGCCGGACATCAGCTCCGAAAGCTGTACCGGCGGGTTTCATCACAACATTCTCGCCGAACAAGTTATCAATTGCCAAAGTAGTTTCCCGGTCGAATGTCATATCAGCGTAAACTTCCGAAACTAAACATTCTATCTTGACCTGAATCGGGGGGACATCGACATACTCCAGGGTTTGAAGTACCGCATCTGTGTCCTCTTTGAGCGGACATCTGACAATCAACTGATTTACCGAAGGATTGCTGCTGACGGTATAGTCTGATACCTGAGTCGATTTGCCTTTTGCGTCGAAAAGCTTCGTCGCAAACTGCTCGTGGATAATCTTTTGCAGCTCATCGGAAGTGTGATATTTACAAAAATAGAAGAGCTTCCATTCATCTGCGCCGCCTACCTTTTGCTTGAAGATTTTCGGCGGAATTCTGAAGATTTCCGGTACGGCGACATTCGGTTCGGCGACATTCGGTTCGGGGGCCATATCGATCTTAAGGTTGCGGAGAGTCTGCTCGGCTTCACGTTCTTTATCCGTTTGCGCAGAAAGCGTGCCTGAGCCTCCAATCGAGAGCACAAAGAACAAGGCCGCAACCGCGATTAGCCATCGTCTGCAGCCAACTTTTTTCCTGCTAAAGACCATAATCCCGTATCTATCGTTATTGTCCCAGCCTCCAACAGAGATCACATAACGCCCGAACATTGTGACATATTAACATAATCGGTAATAATACCTATATATATTCATTTTTTTAAGTATTGTCAAGCCTATAGAGAGCTAAGTTTTTTTTTATTCGTTTGCAGCGGCGGCCGCTCTCCCTAAAGTGGTCGTGACGCCGGCGTTTTATGGTACGGCAGGGAAGATAAAATCGTTGTTTCTGGGGCAATAATGAGTTTTTGCCCATCTTTAACATGCGCGAGCGAGCGTGCGAGCGAAAGGCAGCCGGAGCGGGGCAATTGGACTTACTGAAAAAAAACTGCAAATTTTCTAAAATAATATCAAAAAACTATTAACATTTCGGGGTTGAGAAACGCTGTGTATTATGAGAGCTAAGAGTATGTGAGTTATTGGGATGGTTTCAGGGAGAATTTGATTGATTCTCGGTGTCTGAAGTGCTAAATGTTGGTTTTTAAGAGGTCCGCACCCCCTCTGAGATAATTTAGGAAATGGCGTAATGGGGAAAGAAGCTAAGGCAAGGATCAAAATCAATAAGCTCCTGGAAGAAGCGGGCTGGCGGTTTTTTGATAATGAAGATGGGAAAGCAAATGTCCAACTGGAAAGTAGCATCAAAATTACTGAGAATCAGCTTGATGAGTTCGGAGAGGACTTTGAAAAAACAAAGAATGGATATATAGATTTTCTGTTACTGGATGAGGAAGGCTTTCCAATAGCTGTTCTTGAGGCAAAAAGAGAGGAGAAAAAGCCACTTGATGGAAAGGAGCAGGCGAGAGCGTACGCAAGAGGCGCCCACGCAAGATTTGTGATTCTGTCTAACGGCAATCTTCACTACTTCTGGGATACAGAGACAGGCAATCCTGAGGTAATAACCAAATTTCCTTCGCAGAAATCAATTGGACATAAGCGCCAGTTCAAGCCAAATTCTGCTAATCTCGTACGTGAAGTTATTGACAACGATTATGTCCTACTGACACAGAAACCCGATTACAGTAGCGATCCAAGGTGGCTTGATGAATCGCAGCGAATGGATTTTCTCAAAGATAATGGACTAATGTTGCTCCGTGAATACCAGAAGCGCGCGGTTCATTCTATACAGAGGGCTGTGAATGAAGACAATAGCCGTTTTCTTTTCGAAATGGCTACTGGTACCGGCAAGACATTGATCGCTGCTGCCGTTATAAAACTTTTCCTGCGAACATCAAACGCCAAGAGAGTGCTCTTTCTTGTCGACCGGATAGAACTCGAAAATCAGGCGTGGAGGGCATTCAATCGGTATTTGAAGAACGATTACGACACAGCTATATACAAACAACATAAAGACGACTGGCAAAGGGCCGAAATTGTAGTTACAACCATTCAATCGTTGCTTTCTGACAATAAATATAAACGATTGTTTAGCCCTACCGACTTTGACCTTCTGATATCTGATGAAGCACACCGGAGTATAGGAGGCAATAGTCGTGCGGTATTCGAATATTTCATAGGGTATAAACTTGGATTAACAGCAACGCCAAAGGATTACCTCAAGAACATTGAAAACATTAACGAAAGAGACCCACGCGAAATCGAGCGAAGGATATTGCTCGACACATATGAGACGTTCGGCTGTGAATCCGGCGTGCCGACTTTCAGATATTCACTTGTAGATGGTGTTAGGGAGAAATTTCTCGTAAGCCCGACGGTTGTGGATGCAAGAACTGAGATAACAACGCAACTATTAAGCGACCAGGGCTATTCCGTTATCGTTACCGATGAGGATGGTGAGGAAAAAGAAGCTATTTTTACACACCGTGATTTCGAAAGAAAATTCCTCTCGGAAGAAACTAACAAGGCTTTATGCAAAGTTTTTATGGAAAATGCCTTGCGAGATCCGCTCAGTACCGAGATAGGAAAGACAATAATGTTTTGTGTAAGCCAGGACCATGCTTCCAAGATCACACAATATTTGAATGAAATGGCCCATAATCTCTGGCGTGGCAAATACAACAGCGACTTCGCCGTGCAGGTTACATCAGTTATTGTCGGGGCACAGCAATTTTCGATAAACTTCTCCAATAACAATCTAAACGGCCACACGCGATGGCTGGATTCATACAAATCCAGTAAGACACGAGTTTGTGTAACAGTAGGAATGATGACAACTGGATATGACTGTCAAGATATAAAAAATCTCTGCTTTTTGCGTCCGGTTTTTTCACCGAGCGATTTCGTTCAAATGAAAGGACGTGGAACAAGGCGTTTTACTTTCAAATATACAGGTAAGAACGAAGCGGGCCAGACTGAGGTGTTCACAAAAGAGAAAGAGAGTTTCAAGCTTTTCGATTTCTTCGGTAATTGTGAGTATTTCGAAGAAAAGTTCAATTATGACGAGGTCATTGAGCTTCCGCCTACAGGTGGCGGAATAGATGTCGAAGGCCCGCCGCCCGTTCATATACCGGATTATGAGAATGTTAGTCTTGATCCACTTAAAACTCTTGAGCAAACACCCATCGGAGTTGATGGAATGCGGGTTGACCGCGAATTGTTTGGACGTTTTGAACATACGATTAAAGAAGATGAGTTTGTACGCCAGAATGTAGAAGCCGGTGATTTCGAAGGAGCTGAGGCTTATATCCTACAGCATATTTTCGATAAACCGGAGGAGTTCTTTAACCTTGAGAAATTAAGAAAATCGGTGCAACTCGATAGACGACTTACATTACGGGAGATATTGGAGAAAATCTTCGGTATGATACCGGGCTTTAAGAACAAAGAGCAATTACTTGACGAGGAATGTGATAAGTTTATTTCGATCTATCAACCTGACTCGGATTATGTACTGCCGGTTAGGAATTTCCTAAAAGCCTATGTAACAGATGAGCAGGTGAGAGACATTATGCGAACAAGAGAATACGCCAAATTCTTTACTCTGCCCGTCGGTGAGGATTTTAGAGATCTACCTCCACAGATGCGCGAGACAATTCCTGAATATATTAAAGATTATGTGCCGTTGAATAAGTATATGTGAACCATCGGGGAAATAAAATGTACTTAATGTACGTCGATGAAAGTGGAGACACCGGTTTGACAAATTCACCTTCGGATTATTTTGTTTTATCCGGCTTGGTGATACATGAGCTCCGCTGGAAAGAATGCCTTACGAGGCTGTATGAATTTAAAAAACGTATAGCGAGCAACTTCGACCTTAGAATTCGCGAAGAAATACGAGCTTCCAGAATGTTGAGCAGGCCCGGTGACTTGATTAAAATAAAGAAGCATGACCGCTTGACGATACTTCGCCACTTTATTAATGAGATAGCAACGTTCCCTGAAGTCAGCATTATAAACGTTGTGGTTACTAAAGCAGGCAAAGCCGATTTGGATATCTTTGAATTGGCGTGGCGTGCTTTGATACAAAGGTTCGAAAACACTATTAGCTTTAAAAATTTTCCCGGCCCCAGAAATCCTGATGACAGAGGTGCTATATTCCCCGATGAAGGAGAAACCAAAAAACTCAAGAATCTGCTTCGTCGAATGAGGTACTATAATCCTGTACCATACCAGGCAAGCCCGGATTACAGGAACCTGAGTGTGCAATATATTATCGAGGACCCGAATCCTCGCAATTCTCAGGACTCATTCTTCATTCAGGCTGTGGATACTGTTGCCTATTTTCTTCATCAGAAAGTACAGCCAAATGCTTATATCAGAGAGAAAGGAGCAAGAAATTATTTCGACCGTCTTGACAATGTTCTATGTAAAGTAGCTTCTAATACGGACCCTCAGGGGATTGTGTGGCTATAAAAAAAGGGATCTTTCGATCCCCGGAGGAATCCTCCCCATGGATTGCCATGGTTCAGATTCCATTTATGATTATCCCAAAAATTTATGGAAGTTCAATAAAAAAATATGAATTTTCATGTTTTTTTCATAATTATGCTGGACGTTGAAACTAAACGAAAAATCGACAATTGCCGGGATATCCTGGTTGGTAAAGTTCCCGATCCAAAGGGGCAGGTTGAGCAGATAACCATCGCTCTGATCTATAAATTCATGGACGACATGGATGCACAGTCCATTGATATGGGCGGTAAGCCCTCTTTCTTCGTGGGCGAATATGAGAAATATTCCTGGTCGAGCATTTTCGATCCGCATACGAGCGGATACGAGTTGTTAAATCGGTACGGCGAAGCGCTGGTCAAATTAGAGAAGAATCCCAAAATTCCGCAGCTTTTCCGCGATATATTCAAGAACGCCTATCTGCCATACCGTGATCCGGAGACCCTCAGGGCATTTTTAAAGGAGATAAGAAACTTCAGCTACGACCATAGCGAGCGATTGGGCGATGCGTTTGAGTATCTTCTCAGCGTGCTTAGTTCACAGGGTGAGGCGGGTCAATTCCGTACGCCCCGCCACATTATCGACTTTATCGTGGAAGTAGTCAGCCCTCAGAAGCATGAGAGAATTCTCGATCCTGCCTGTGGGACGGCGGGATTTCTTATCAGTGCATACAAACACATCCTCAGGAACAATCCCAAGCTATCGACGGTCCAGAAGAAACGTCTTATGGATAATTTTGTTGGTTACGACATATCTTATGACATGGTACGACTATCGCTGGTGAATATGTATCTACACGGTTTCTCGCAGCCGCATATCTTTGAATACGACACTTTGACTTATGAAGATCGTTGGGACGACACTTTCGACGTGATAATGGCAAATCCGCCATTCATGTCACCAAAAGGCGGCATCCGTCCGCACAGCCGCTTTGCCATAAGAGCCAAAAGAAGCGAAGTCCTTTTCGTCGATTATATCGCAGAGCATCTTAATCCCTCTGGCCGGGCAGGTGTGATTGTTCCCGAAGGAATTATCTTCCAATCTCAGAACGCCTATAAAGCACTTCGCAAAATGTTAGTTGAAAACTATCTTTGGGCCGTCGTTTCACTTCCGGCCGGCGTATTCAATCCCTATTCGGGCGTCAAAACGAGCATTTTATTGATGGATAAATCGCTTGCCAAACGTATCGACAAGATTCTCTTTATAAAGATCGAAAACGATGGCTTCGATCTCGGCGCACAACGTCGTCCAATAGACAAGAACGACATACCAGCCGCCCTTAAATTCCTCAATATATACAAATCGAAGATCGAAAAGTATGAATCGCAAATACCAGAAGATTCTTTTGCACACGCCGTTCTCAAATCCGAAATAGGTAAATCAGGTGAATACAATCTGTCGGGTGATAGATATAAAACATTTGAGCATACTAAAAGTGACTGGCCGATGGTCGAATTAGGAGAAGTGTTGGATTATGAACAGCCGACAAATTATATTGTAAATTCTATTGATTACAGTGACGAATACCAAACACCTGTTCTGACTGCAGGCAAGACTTTTGTTTTAGGTTACACAAACGAAAAAGAGGGAGTATTTCCTTCTGAAAAACTACCTGTAATTATTTTTGACGACTTTACTACTGCTACAAAGCTTGTAGATTTTCCTTTTAAGGTTAAATCTTCAGCAATGAAAATTTTACACACAAAAAAAGAGCGTGCTGATACTAAGTTTCTATTTTATATAATGCAAAATATAGAATTTGCACGCAATGAACATAAAAGATACTGGATTTCCCAGTATTCAAAAATCGAAGTTCCACTTCCCCCTTTGGATGTTCAAAAAAAAATAGTAGATGAAATTGACGGCTACCAGAAGATCATCGACGGTGCACGTCAGGTCATGGACAACTACAAACCCACAATCAAAATCGATCCCGATTGGCCATTGGGAGAATTAGGAGATGTTTGCGAAAAAATTATGGATGGTACGCATTTTTCTCCTCCGAATTCAGATAAAGGTGAATATAAATATATTACCTCAAAGAACATTCGGGAGTTTTTCATGGATCTCTCTAACGTGAAATATATATCAGCAGAAGAGCATCATACAATATATGAACGATGTCCAGTAATCAAAGGTGATGTTCTTTATATTAAAGATGGGGCTAATACTGGCATTGCTGCTATCAATACTTTGGACGAAGAATTTTCTCTGCTTTCAAGTGTTGCCGTCTTAAGGCCAAAAAAAGATAAGTTATTACCTAATTACCTAGTACTACAACGCTACAAAAGCTCAAGTAAATCTATGCGGCCAGTCGATAAC